>NZ_JBFAUZ010000021.1:0-138058 GCF_040679555.1 Spirillospora sp. NPDC052242 | reverse complement strand
GTTCCGGGCGCTGCTGGAGATCGAGGACGACATCGAGGTGGTGGCCGAGGCCGCGAACGGCGGCCCCGCTTTTGCCGGGGGGTGTGGGGGGTCGCCCCCCACAGTGATGCGCCTGACATTGCGGGGATTTTGCCCCTTTGCGGACGTCATCACCGGGTGCGCGGGCATGTCCCGGGCGACGCGAGGAGGGGTGATGGCCGACACCGTGGTCGTGGTGGGGGCGGGGATCGCCGGGCTGGCCTGTGCCGTCCGGCTGCGCGAGAACGGCGTTCCGGTGCGGGTGCTGGAGGCGTCGGACGGCGTCGGCGGGCGCATGCGCACCGACGTCGTCGAGGGGTTCCGGCTCGACCGGGGCTTCCAGGTGTTCAACACCGCGTACCCCGAGGTGCGCCGCCTGATCGACCTGAAGTCGCTGCACCTGCGGCCGTTCGCGTCCGGGGTGATCGTCTACGACGCGGGACGGCGGGAGCGCGTCATGCTCCCATGGCGGCACCCCTCGTACACGCTGAGCACCCTCTTCGCGGGCATCGGGTCGCCGCGCGACAAGGCCGCGCTGGTCGCGATGACGGCCCGCGACATGGCCGTCCCGCCGTCCCGGATCCGCGCCGGCACCGAACGCACGACGCTGGACGAACTGCGCCACCGGGGCGTCTCGGACACGATGATCGACCGGCTGCTGCGCCCCTTCCTGGCCGCCGTCCTCCTCGAACGCGACCTGGAGACGTCGAGCCGCTACTTCCACCTGCTCTGGCGGTCGTTCGCGAGCGGCACCATCGGGGTGCCCGCGCTCGGCATGGGGCGGGTCCCGGCGCTGCTCGCCGACCGGCTCCCCGAGGGGACGGTCGCGCTGGAGACGCCCGTCCGGGAGATCACCGACGACGGCGTCCGGACGGCGTCCGGCGAGACGATCGCGGCGCGCGCGGTCGTCGTCGCGGCGGACCCGGTGGCCGCGGCGGCGCTCGTCCCGGGCGTCGAGGCGCCCGCGATGCGGTCCGTCACGACCTTCTACCACGCGGCCCCGTCGTCGCCGATGCGCGAACCGGTGCAGATCATCGACGCCCAGGGCGTCATCGCGGACACGCTCGTCCTCACCGACGCGGCCCCCGAGTACTCGCCGGACGGGCGCGCGCTGATCTCCACGTCCGTCCTCGGCGTGCACGGCGACGCCGACGAGCCGTGGGTGCGCGACCGCCTCACGCAGATCTACGGGCACACCAACGGGTGGCGGCACATCGCGACGTACCCGGTCCCGGAGGCGCTCCCCGCGATGCCGCCGCCGCTGCGGTTCCGGCGGCCCGTGCGGCTCGGCCCCGGACGGTACGTGTGCGGCGACCACCGCGACACCGGTTCCATCCAGGGCGCCCTGGTCTCCGGGCGCCGCGCCGCGCAGGCCGTCCTGGACGACCTGCGCGCCCTCGACGCACGGCGGCGGATCACCGCGGTGCCGGAGTCACAGCCGTGACGCGGCGGGCATCGCCTGCTCGCGCGGCTCGAACGCCCGGATCATCCCGTCCTGGGTGAAGGACGCGACGAGCCGTCCGTCCTCGGTGACGATCTGCCCGCGGACGTGGCTCATGCCCGCGCCGGCGTACGCGCTCTCGTGGTGGTAGCGGAGCCAGCCGTCCCACCGCACGGGCTCGTGGAAGTGCACGGCGATGCCCATGACCGCCGTCGACACCGTGCGGTGCGCCTGCGACGTCCCGATGCCGGGGTGCGCCCGCATGGTCGCCGAGATCGCCAGATGGCCGGTGAAGTGCGCGAGGAGGGCGCGCCGCAGGTCGTCGCGTGCCGGGACGGCGTCGTAGCGCACCCACGCGTCGATGATCGGGGGCCCGACCTCGTCCGGGTCGCCGTAGTCCTCGATGCCCTCGATGCGGATCTCGCGGCCTTCGAGGGGCATGTCGACGGGATGCGCCGATTCGGGGCCCGCGGGCGCCGGACCCGTCCACGCGTCGTGCCGCACGACGTCGGGTCCCGGGCGGTCGAGCAGCAGGGTGCAGGTGACGCACGTCCGGCCGCCTTGCGCGACCGCGACCGTCGCACTGGCGAACGTGCGCCCCTCCCGGACGGGCGTCACCGTGAACTCGAGGGGCTTCGCGGGGTCGGCGACCGCGACGAACAGCGCATGGGCCGAACGCACGGTCCGTCCGGCGAACGCCTTCGACGCGGCGACGACGCACTGGGCGAGGATCTGGCTGCCGTCGACGACCCGGCGGCCGCCGCCGTCGCTGTCCCCGGTGAACGCGAACCGTCCGGCGTCGAGGGGCGCCACGTCGAAGACGTCCAGCATCCGGGCGAGGGACGAACCGGTCACGGGCGCACCCCGGTGAAGACGCCCGGGCCGATCGTCACGCGGACGGCGTCCAGGTCGAACGCCACGTGCCCGGCGAGCCGCGCGACCTGCGGGAACGGCTCCGGGTAGGCCCACGCGATCCCGGAGCCGTCGCCGCCGGCCGTCCGCCAGTACACGGCCTCGCCCTTGAACGGGCAGACCGTGCGATGGCCGCTCGGCTCCAGGCGCGTGAAGTCGACGGCGTCCTCGGGGAAGTAGACCGCGAGCCCGTGGTCCTGCTCGTCCACGAACAGGCACGCGCGGCTGCGGGCGAGCAGCGTCTCGCCCAGCCGCGCCGTCACGAGGTTCGTGCGGGCGAGCAGATCGACGCGATAGTCCGGACGTTCGTGATACATCGACCGTGCGGCTGCCAAGGCTGCGACCTCCCTCGAACGGACGCCCCCATCCTCGCAGCGGCCATCCCCGAGTGGAAGGGGCGTTCTCAAATTCGAGATCATGATTGCCAAGGTTGTGCGCCGCGCACCGGGTAGGCCGGTGACATGGGCGAACGCAAGGGAGAACCGTCGGTCGGGGACGAGGTCGAGTGGCGCAGCCACGGGTCCACGGCCGAGGGGAAGGTCGAGAAGAAGGTCACCGACCGGCGGAAGGAGGCCGGACGCACCGTCGCGGCGTCACCCGACGAACCCCAGTACGTCGTGCGCAGCGAGAAGAGCGGCAAGAAGGCCGTCCACAAGCCGTCGGCGCTGAAGCGGAAGCCGAAGTGAGCGTGGACGACGCCGGGATCGAGGCCGAGTTCGGCGAGGTCGTCAACATGACCCCGAATGAGCTCGAACGCTGGCTCGACACCGAGGAGTCGCGCTCCGCCGGGCAGAAGGACGGCGGCGGCGAGTCGACCGGCCACGCGTCGGGCCGCCGGATCGTCGAGCTGCTGCGGACCAAGTCGTCCGATCTGACCGGCGACGACCGGGCGCACATGAACAAGGTCGTGGGCTACGTCCACCGGCACCTCGCGCAGCGCCCGTCCGGCGACGTCGAGCACACCAGGTGGCGGTACTCGCTGATGAACTGGGGCCACGACCCCCTCAAGTAGCGAACGCGCCGGCGAACGCCGCGAGCGCCGCCGTTCTGGCCGCGTGGCCGGGCAGGTCGGGGTCGGGCGGCGTGCCGAGCAGCACGAGCTGGTGGTACAGCGGCGCGGTCGCCGCGATGAGCAGCCGCCGCGCGTCGACGCCCGGGGCCAGCTCGCCCCGCGCCACGGCCCGCTCGACGACGATCTCGCAGCGGGCGTACCGGTCCTCCCAGAGCCGCCGCTGGGCCTCGGCCGCCTGCTCCGAGCGGAACGAGGCGGCGATCAGCGCCGCCATGATCGGGGGCCGCGCGGCCATGGCGTCCTGGATCTCGTGGTTCAGTCCCGCCAGGTCGCGCTCCAGCGAACCGGTGTCCGGCGGCCGCCAGTCGTCGTCGCCCGCCGCGTCGAGGACGTCCGCCAGCAGGCCGCCGACGTCCTTCCAGCGCCGGTAGACCGTCGCGCGGTGGACGCCCGCCCGCGCGGCGACGGCGTCCATGGTCAGCCCGTCGAAGCCGTGCTCCCCGAGCTCCGCCCGGACGGCGTCGAGCACCTGCGCGCGCACCCGCGCGGTCCGGCCGCCGGGACGCCGGGCCGGGGGCGGGCGCCGATCATCCGGTTGCATGCGGGACTGGGTCATGGCACCATCCTAAAGTAACAGTTGTCGCATTAGTGGAGTCGCCGATGCTCATCCGGAGCGTTCACCCGGTCCCGCGGTCCCAGGCCGCCCGCCCCTCGAATGCTTCGGAGTGCCATGCCCACGCAGATCACCGCGCTCGCCGCGTCCAAGTCCTTCGACGGCCGGGTCGTCCTCGACTCGGTGACGTGCACGCTCGCCGCGGGTGAGCGCACCGGGATCGTCGGTGAGAACGGTTCCGGGAAGACCACCCTCCTGCGCCTGCTCGCGGGCCGCGAACGCCCCGACGCGGGCGAGATCGTCGTCCAGGCGGACGGCGGCGTCGGCTACCTCGCACAGGACGAGCGGCTCCCGCCGGACGCGACCGTCCAGGAGATCATCGACCGCGCGCTGAGCGACCTCCGCGCGATCGAGGAGCGGATGCGCCGCCTCGAGAAGGCGATGGCCGACGGCGACGAGACCGCGATGACCGAGTACGGCGAGCTGCTGACCGTCTTCGAGCTGCGCGGCGGCTACGACGCCGACGCCCGCGTCGAACGCGCCATGCACGGCCTCGGGCTCGGCCTCGTGGAACGTTCCCGCACCGTCGGCGGCCTGTCCGGCGGCGAGCAGGTCCGGCTGCGCCTGGCGGCCGTCCTCGCCGCCGCCCCCGAGGTCCTCCTGCTGGACGAGCCGACCAACCACCTCGACGACGGCGCCGTCACCTGGCTGGAGGACCACCTGCGCACCCGCCGCGGCACCACCGTGGCGGTCTCGCACGACCGGACGTTCCTCGAACGCGTCGCCACGACCCTGCTGGAGGTCGACGGCGACCGGCGCACCGTCGTCCGGTACGGGGACGGCTACGCGGGGTACCTCGCCGAGAAGAAGGCGGCCCGCGAACGCTGGGTCCAGGCGCACGACCGGTGGCGGGCCGACGTCGCGCGGCTCCGCGAGTCCGCCGCGACCACCGCCCGCCGGGTCGCGCCCGGCCGCGCGATGAAGGACGGCAACAAGATGGCCTACGACCGCGCCGGCGGCCGGGTGCAGCAGTCCCTGGCGAGCCGGGTGCGCAACGCCGAGGAACGGCTGCGCCGCCTGCTCGCCGACCCGGTCCCGCCGCCGCCCGAACCGCTGCGCTTCACCCCCGTGCTCCGCGCCCGCCGCCTGGAAGGAGTCGTCCTCGACGCCGCCGGCGTCACCGTCACGGACCGCCTGCGCCCCACCACCCTCGCCGTCTCCGCAGGCCGGCGGCTGCTGATCACCGGGCCGAACGGCGCGGGCAAGAGCACCCTCCTGCGCGTCCTCGCGGGCGACGCCGTCCCCGACCGCGGCACCGTCACCCGCCGGGCCCGGATCGGGTACCTCCCGCAGGAGCCCCGGCCGGGCGCACCGGACGACACGCTCCTCGCGGCCTTCGCCCGCGGCCGGACCGGCGACCCCGCCGAGCACGCCGACCGCCTGCGGTCCCTCGGCCTGTTCGACCCCGCCCACTTCACGACCCCCGCCGGCCGCCTGTCCACGGGCCAGCGCCGGCGGCTCGCCCTGGCGCGGCTGCTCACCGAACCCTGGGACGTCCTCCTCCTCGACGAGCCCACGAACCACCTGTCGCCCGCCCTCGTCGAGGACCTCGAAGCCGCCCTCGCCGGCTACGACGGCGCCCTCGTCGTCGTCAGCCACGACCGCCGCCTGCGCCGCCGCTGGCGGGGCGCCCGCCTGTCCCTGTGACCGAAGGAACCGCGATGCCCGCTCCCGCCGACCCGACCGTCCTGCACCCGATGCCCGGACAGAACCGGCTCGTCCAGCTGAAACCCCTGGTCACCTCGCCGCTGATCGAGGTCGGGGAGTACTCGTACTACGACGATCCGGACGATCCGACGGCCTTCGAGACCCGCAACGTCCTGTACCACTACGGCCCGGAGAAGCTGATCATCGGGAGGTTCTGCGCGCTCGGCGAAGGCGTCCGCTTCATCATGAACGGCGCGAACCACCGCATGGACGGCCCGTCCACGTTCCCCTTCCCGATCATGGGGGGTTCGTGGGCCGAGCACGTCGACCTCATCACCGGCCTGCCCGGCCGCGGCGACACCGTCCTCGGCCACGACGTGTGGCTCGGCTACCGCACGACGGTGATGCCCGGCGTCCGCATCGGCCACGGCGCCGTCGTCGCCTCCGGCTCCGTCGTCGTGGACGACGTCCCCGACTACGGCGTCGTCGGCGGCAACCCGGCCCGGCTCATCCGCCGCCGCCACACCGACGCCGACGTCGAACGCCTCCTCGCCGTGGCCTGGTGGGACTGGCCCGTCCGGCACATCACCGCCCACATCCGCACGATCATGTCCGGCACCATCGACGCCCTGGAGGAAGCCGCCGCCGACAAGCCGGAGTGACCGGTTCAGCCCCGGCCCTCGCGCCGGCGCTGCTCGGCCTCCAGCACGTCCGCGAGGGCCGACCGCTCGGCCTGATGGCGGCGGAGGAGGTCGGCGCTGAACTCCGTCCACGCGGCGTCCTGCTCGTCCGTCATCGCCCCGGGCACCTCGGACTCGACGTCCGGACGGGCGTCGAGGAACCTCTGGAACAGCGAGCCCATCTCCCGGCTGTGCCGCCGGCTGAGCGCGATGCGCCGAGGATCCATCGACCTCACCTCCACCGGTCCGCACCCTACGCCCCGCGCCGCCGAAGCGCCGACGTCCCGCCCGAACCGTGGGTCAGTACAGGAGACCTTCGGGGAGGTAGCCGGAGCGGACGTCCAGGTGCCAGCCGTGCGCGAGGACGGCGAGCTTCGCGAGGGCGAAGGCCGTGAGCGGCAGCAGGGTGCGGGGCGCGGGGTCGGCGCCGACGCTCTCGCGGTGCTCGACGAGCCGGTCGGCGAGGGCGCGCTCGAACGCGGGGCGGTCGTCGTCCAGGAGGACGCGCAGGAGCCGCTGGTCCGGGGTGAGCGGGCCGGCGTCGTCGAGGCGGCGGGCGGCGCGGGCGCGTTCGTCGGCGTCCGGTTTGCGCACGCGCTCCTTCGGTTCCGGACGGCCGATGGGCGGGATCGTGCCGATGATGTAGTCGCACAAGGCGTCCATCTCGGCGAGGGCCGCGGCGGCGTCCCGGTGCTCCTCGCGAAGTTCGGGGGAGATGGCCGATTTCAGGACGAGGTGGTATCGCCACGGATGCTGGAATTCGCTGCCGATCAGGCAGAGGGCGAATGTCTCGATCCAGGTGCTCACCGGGGGCACCGCGCGTGTGTCGTGGATGCTGAAAACGATGTTGTTCTGGTTGAGTTCCTCTTCAGGGTCGAGGTCGGGGAGCAGGTGGAAGACCACCTCGAAGTCGCCTCTCGGCCAGAGGCCGAGGTCCATGATGCCCGCGACGCACGCCGCCGCCGTCCGCAGGGCCCGGTGCGCCTCGACGGAGGACAGGTCGGGTTCGGCCAGGCTGCGGGCGGCGACGTGGTCGAGCAGCCGGTCGCACGCGTCCCGGAGGTTGTCCAGGGACAGGTCCCAAAGCAGCCGGGTGTGGAGCGCGATGGCCTGATGGTGGACGTCTTCGAGGGCCTGCGCGATCCGTTCCTCGCCGACGTGATGGCGTGCGACTTCCAGCATGGTTGGACTCCTCGACGGAAAGGCCGACGAGTCACGATATCGAAGTCGTTTCGGATTGGACCGGTAAAAGGCGGAAGTGCGCGAATTGAGGACGATTCCGCACTCCCGTGAAGGTCGCCCCGAAGCCTTCAGCGGTCTCGCCGTCGGCCCCGGCGGGCGGCGGGGCCGAATCGCCGCCGCCCGAGCCGGGTCACTCGGCCGTGTGGGCGAGGATGGCGGCGGCAAGCTCCTCGTGGGTCTCGGGCGGGAGGGTGTGGCCCAGGCCGGACGGGGTGAGCAGGCGGGCGCCCGGGATGCGTTCGGCGATCACGGCGCCGTGGCCGGGCTTGACCGGTTCGTGGGTGCCCTCGATGACGAGCGTGGGGGCCTTCACGCGGTGCAGGGCGTCCGCCGGTTCGAAGCCGGGGTCGGCCGCGGCCGCGAGGCGGTGGTTCGCGGCGGCGGACAGGTCGCGGGCGCGGTCGTGGACGCGTTCCTGCAGGCGGCGGGCGGCGTCCTCGTCGAACGGGAGGCCGGTGCCGTGCAGGACGCGCTGTTCGGCGATCATCGCGTCGATGCGGGCGCGGCGGCCGGACGGGGGCGGGGCGGTCATGAGCGCGCGGAAGTGGGCGACGAACTCGGGCGTCGGCTCGGGCAGGCTCCCCGGGGGCTGCGGCTGCCCGGTGAGGGCCCGCAGGAGGACCTCGCCCTCGCCGCCGCCCAGGGGCGACGACGCGATGACGGTCAGCGAGCGCACCCGCTCCGGCCGTTCGACCGCGATGAGCTGGGCGAGGAGGCCGCCCGCCGAGTGCCCGACCAGGTGCGCGCTCGCCAGCCCGTGGGCGTCCAGGACGCGCAGGACGTCGTTCTTGATGTCGTCCCACGTGTACGGGTTCGCGGCGAAGTCGACGGTGTCCGACATGCCGGTGTCGCGGTGGTCGTAGCGGATGACGCGGCGGCCGCCGGCGGTGAGCCGGCCGACGAACTCGTCCGGCCACAGGACGCCCTGCGACATCGAGCCCATGATCAGCAGGATCGGCGCGTCGGTCGCGGCGCCGAACTCTTCGCTCCAGAGGTTCACGGTTTGCATGCCTCAGAGCCTGCCGTGTTCGGCTACGGGCGCCTTCTGTAGAACTACCAGTCGCGCCAGTTCGGTACGGGAGCCGATGCCCAGCTTCGGATAGATCTTGTACAGGTGGTACTCGACGGTGCGGGGGCTGAGGAAGAGCCGGGCGGCGATCTGCCTGCTCGACAGCCCGTCGGCGACCAGGCCCGCGATGCGGAGTTCCTGCGGGGTCAGCGCGTCGAGGACGGCCGGGGGCGGGGCCTGCCCGCTCTCGCCCGCCGCGCGGAGCTCGTCCTGCGCGCGCCGGGCCCACGGCCGGGCGCCCGCCTGCTCGAAGGTCTCCCACGCCGTCCGCAGGTGCGCGCGGGCCTCCGCCGGACGGTGCGCGCGGCGGAGGCGTTCGCCGAACAGCAGGGCCGTCCGGGCCGCCTCGAACGGGTTGGTGTGCAGGCGGAGCGCCTCGGCGAAGGCGTCGTCGGAGGCGTGCGCCAGCCCCCGGCAGCGGGCGAGGAGGGCGCCGGACTCGGGTGTCGCGGCGTGCTCGGCCCAGCGCTCGTACGCGGCGAGCGTCGCGCGTGCGGCGGCCGCGTCGCCCGCGCCCGCGGCGGCCTCGACGCGGTCGGGCGCGGACCGCCACAGGACGGTCCAGTGCCCGGCGCCCGGTCCGGCCGCGGCGAGCGCGGTGAACCGGTCGTGCGCGGCGGCGTGGCGGCCGAGGCACAGGTCGAGCATCGCGCGGGCGTACGCGGCCACCCCGGCGTGCAGCCCGACCCGGTGCGGGATCGCGATGGCGAGGGCGTCGCGGGCGTGCCGCTCGCAGGTCTCCTCGTCGCCGCGCAGCGCCGCCACCACGGCGAGGTTCGCCAGGTGGGCGGCCACCGTGTTGGTGTATCCGGCCTCGCGGGCCAGCGCGAGGGCCTCCTCGGAGACGGCGCGGCTGCGGGCGGGGCGTCCGGCGATGCGCTCGGCCGTCGCGGCGAACTCCAGCACGACGGGCAGTTGCCCGGTCATGCCCGACATCCGGGCGACGCGTCCGGCCCGCGCGGCCATCTCGGCGGCCAGGTCCCACTCGCGCAGGGCGCTGGCGGCGGCGGTCGCCCACAGGTACGCGGACGCGTCGTCGAGGTCGTCCGCGCGGGCGAGGGCGCGGCGCAGGAGGCCGGGCCCGTCGGGGTCGCCGTCGAGGGTGCGGCCGATCCCGACGACCGCGTCCCGCAGGAAACCGGCGGGGTGCGCGGCGGCGCGCCGGGCCAGGTCGACGATCGCGGCGGTGTCGCCGACGTACGAGGCGGCCTCCACGGCGTCGGCCAGCGTGTCCAGGTCGTCGCCCGCGGACAGGATCCGCACCGCCTCGGCGGCGTTGCCCGAGGTCAGCTCGAACCGGCCGCGGAGCCGGGCGATCTGCGGGACGAGCGCGTCCCCGGCCTCCTCGCGCGCCTCGGCCAGCAGCGACTCCGCCCGTCCCGGACGGCCGCCGAGCCACGCGGCGACGGCGGCGTCCTTCAGCCGGACGGCGCGGGCGTGCGGCTCGGGGGTCAGCTCGGCGGCGCGGGCGAGGGCGGTGGCGGCGGTGCCGTAGCCGCCGCGGTCGCGCGCGCGGCCCGCGGCGGCCGCCAGCGCGGCGGCGACCCGTTCGTCCCGGCCGAGGGCGGCCCCGGCGAGGTGCCAGGCCCGGCGGTCGCCCTCGGTCAGCTCCGCCAGGACGGCGTGCACCCGGCGGACGTCGGCGCCGCTCGCCGCCTCGTGCACCGCGGACCGGACGAGCGGGTGCCGGAAGCGCACGCTCGTCCCCGCGACGTCGGCCAGCCCGGCGGCTTCGAGTTCGGCGAGCGCGGTCGCGGCGTCCGCGTCGAGCAGCCCGTCCGCGTCGAGCAGCTTGTCGGCGGCGCGCAGGACGTGGTCGAGTTCGGCCTCCACGGCGGCGACCAGGGCGACGAGCCGGGCGGGCGGGGACAGCGCGGCCACCCGGTCGCCGAAGAGCCGGGCGCCGCCGGGCGGCGGGTCGGGCAGCGGGTCGCGCCCGGCGCGCTGCGCGGGCGTCAGCCGGTCCGCGATCTCGCGCAGCGCGAGGGGGTTCGCGCGGGTCAGCGCGACGAGCTCGCGGGCGACCCCGGGCTCCAGCGTGCCGTGGCGGGACGCCAGCAGCTCGGCCGCCGCGGGCTCCGGCAGGCCGCGCACGTCCACCGTCAGCGGCACGCCGCCGACCGGGGCGTCGCCGCGCACGGCGAACAGCATCGCGATCCGTTCCGTCGCGAGCCGGCGGGCGGCGAACAGCAGCGCGTCGGCGGAGGCCCGGTCGACCCACTGCAGGTCGTCGACCGCGCAGACCAGCCCGTCCGGCGCGGCGGCCTCGGCCAGCAGCGAGAACACCCCGGCGCCGACCAGGAAGCGGTCGCCGGCGCCGCCCGCGGACAGCCCGAGGGCCGCGCCCACCGCGTCGCGCTGCGGGACGGGCAGCGCGTCGAGCCCGTCGACCACCGGCCACAGCAGCCGGTGCAGCGCGGCGAACGCGAGGTCGGACTCGGGCTCGACGCCGGTGGTCCGCAGCACCCGCATCGCGCCGCCCCGCGCGGCGGCCGCGTCGAGCAGCGCGGTCTTCCCGGCGCCCGCCTCGCCGCGCAGCAGCACCGCGCCGCCGGACCCGTCGCGCGCCCGCGCGATCACCTCGTCGAGTGCGTCGATCTCCGCCGACCTGCCGTAGAGCACGAACGTCACTGTAGGGCGGTGACCAGGACGTCCGGGACGCCGGTCAGGCGGCGACGTCGAGGACGAGCTTGCCGGTGGTGGCGCCGGACTCGATGCGGCGGTGCGCCTCGGCGGCCCGCCCCAGCGGGAGCGTCTCCACCTGGATCCGCAGCCGGCCCCGGGCGGCGGCGTCGACCGCGCGGCGCAGCGCGAGGCCCGCCTGGCGGGGGTGGGCGGCGGCGAACGCCGCGAGGTTGAAGCCGGAGACGGTCTTGTTCGTGAACCACAGCTCGTTGGCGGGGACGCCGACGTCGTCGGCGCCGGACGCGTTGCCCATCACGACCATGCGGCCCATCGGGGCGAGCAGGTCGAGGCTCGCGCGCCGCGCGGGGCCGCCGACCATGTCCACGACGACGTCGAACGGGCCGGCGCCCGCGGCGCGGTCGCGCAGCAGCACCTCGTCGTAGCCGAAGCCCCGGGCCGTCTCGATCTTGGCTTCGGCGCCGACCGTCCCGGCGACGCGGCCCGCGCCCAGCAGGCGGGCGGCCTGCCCGAGCTGGCTGCCGACGCCGCCCGCCGCGGCGTGCACCAGCACGCTCTCGCCGGGCTCGATGCGGGCCACCCGGTCGAGCACCAGGAACGCGGTGGTGCTGTTGGACGGCAGCGCGGCGGCGACGTCGAGGGCGAGGCCGTCGAGCGGGACGACCAGGTCCGCGGACGTGACGGCGACCTCGGCGTACCCGCCGCCGTCCACGATCGTGAGCGCGGCGACCGGCTGCCCGACGGCGAGGCCGTCCACGCCCTCGCCCAGGGCGCGGACGTGCCCGGACACCTCGATGCCCGGGACGAACGGCAGCGGCACGTCCACGACGCCGCGCCGGTAGAGGATCTCGGCGAAGCCGGCGCCCGCGTACGCGACGTCGATGGCGACCTGGCCCGGTCCCGGCTCGGGGACGGGACGGTCGGCGAGGGCGAGCACGCCGGCCTCGCCGAACTCGGGGACGACGACCGCCTTCATCTGCGTGGTGTTCATGCACCCGAGGGTGGCCCGGCCGCGGGCGGGGCGGCAGTGTCGGCTCATCCTGGTTGTGCGACCACCAGGATGGGCCGCGCTCACGGATGGACGACGACGCGCACGCGGTCGAGGTTCCGGACGAGGGCGTACGGGGTGCGGGTGTCGCCGTCGCGGTGCGACGCCGCCCGGAGGACGGGGTAGTACGTGCCGGGCTCGGTGTAGGTGAACGTGGCCCGCACGTGCACGGTCCGTCCGGGACGGACGGGCGCGGGGGCGACGTCGCCGGTGCCCGTGAAGTCCCATCCGGCCGAGACGACGCGGCCCGCGTGCGGCGGCGCCTGGATCGTCCCCCGGAAGGCGACGGGACGTCCGGCGCGGACGTCGATCCGGTCGGTTCGTCCGGCGGTCAGGTCGACGACGGGCTGGACGCCGCGCCGCGCGGCGGCGCGCGCGGGCACCGTGACCTGGCCGTCCGCCACGCCGTACCGGGACGAGCGCGGGGGCGGCACGCCCCGTTCGGCCCACGCGGACACGTCGCGGAGCGCCCGCTGGAGGACGCCCGCGTAGTCGACGAGGCCCGGAAGGTGCGCGCCGATGTGGTCGGCGTTGTCGTTGAACCAGACGCGGAACCGGGAGTCGTACGCGGGGCCGAGCGCGCGGCGGGCCTGCTCGGCGTACCAGTCGGCGTGCCAGGGGAACGCGTCGGTGTCGAGCAGCGTCGCGACCATGATCATCTTGCCGGTGATCCGGCCGGTGTGCGTGCCGCCGCCGCTGACGCCGGTCGAGATCGCGGGCCCGACCTCGACCGGGCGCTGCGGGTACAGCGGCCGTCCGGCGGCGTCCCGGAACCGGTCCCAGACGTCGAACCCGGGGCGGTCGGGGACCTGGTGCCGGTGGTAGGTGAGCAGGGCGAGCGACCAGGGGTCGTGGTCGTCGCGGGCGGCGCGGAACAGGTCGCCGAGCGGCGAACGCTCGGTGCCGAGGTAGCCGGGCTCGCTCCAGAAGTCGTCCGCGTAGGCCGGGTCCATCGCCTTGACCGTCTCCGCGAACCCGAGGAGGCCCTGCGGGTCGTCCAGCCCGAGGACGTACCGGGGGTTCTGCCACGCGCGCAGCGGGACGCCCATGGCCGTGACCTCGCGCAGCACCGAGCGCTCGACGCCGGTGAGCCCGGCGTACGGGTCGCCCGAACCGCCGGGGCGGACGGCGTCCGCGATCCGCTCGGCCTTGTCCTGCAACACGAACCGGGCGAAGGCGCGGACGAAGAAGTTGTTCGGGATCGACGTCGGCGTGCCGGGGATGAACGGCACCGCGCCGTCCCATACGCCCGTCGTGTTCTCCATCGCGCCGATCGTCTGGTACGAGCCGCCGCTGCCGCCGTACACGTAGCCGTGGATCCGCTTCCCGGGGGACGCGTAGTGGCGTGCGGCGACCGTCCTGGAGAACTTCGCGGCGGCGGCGTCGGCCCGGTAGCCGGGCGTGCCCGTGACCTGCACGGTGTAGGCGCCGGCGTCCGCGCCGGACCCGATCGTCTCGGCCGTGGCGTTCGCGTCCTGCGTCGGGTAGACGAGCTGGTGGAACCGGCCGTCCCAGCGCCGCGGGAAGTAGAAGGTGAACTTCACGCCCGTGCCCGCGAAGTGGCCCGACACCCGGTGGTGCGGGACGGGTTCGGCGGCGTCCGCCTCCGCGTCGATGACCGGCCGGTCGTACATCGGGTCGACGCAGCCGGCGGTGATCCACAGGGGGCCGCCGGGCTCGCGCGGCGCGCACTCCGGCGGCGGCTCCGCGGCGGCGGCCGGGGCGGCGGGGGCGAGGGCGCCGCCGAGCAGGACGCCCGCCGCAGCGAGGGACGCGCGCCGCTTCGGCCGTCCGCGCGGTCCGCGGCGCCCGGGCGGGTGGGGCCGTGCCCGGCCGTGTGCGCCGTCGAGGTGGTCGTCGTGGTCGGCCATCGCGCCTCCCGCTGTTGGTGGCGCCAATAAGAAGACTATATGCACGTGGCGAGAGTCAAGTTCTCATCGAGCCTTGCTCCGGCTCCGGCCTGACGTCGCGCTGACGTTGCGCCAATAGTTATTGTCAATAAGCGGCCACTTATTGGCGGCGCGCCAGTAAGTCGCTAAGGTGGCGCCTGCTCCCAGAAGCGGCGGGACGAGCTGAGGAGGTGACGGCTATGGTCACGGCACGGGTCACGGCGAGTCTCACGACCCGGCTCAGGGCGGGGATCACCGCGCGCGCCCGGGGATTCCTCGGCGAGGTCGGGGAACTGTTCGTCATCGCGCTGGAGGGCCTGCGGCGCACGTGGGACGTGCGCACCTGGGGCTGGGAGTTCGCGGAGCAGTCGTGGTTCCTCGCCCGCGTCACCAGCGTGCCGGTGATGCTGGTGTCGCTGCCGCTCGGCGCCACGGTGGCGCTGCAGGTCGGGCAGCTCGCGTCCCAGCTCGGCGCGCAGTCCTCGACCGGCGGCGCGGTGATCGTCGGGCTGGTCCGGGAGGTCGCCCCGATCGCCGCCGCGCTGATCATCGCGGGCGCGGGCGGCTCGGCGATGACCGCCGACATGGGCGCCCGGAAGATCCGGGACGAGCTGTCGGCGATGGAGTCGATGGCCGTCAACCCCGTGCACCGGCTCGTCACCCCGCGGCTGTGGGCGTCGAGCCTGGTGGCGATGCTGCTGGCGTCCCTGGTGATCGTCTCGGGGGCGGCCGGGGGCTTCGTGTTCAACGTGCTCCTCCAGGACGTCACGCCCGGCGCGTACTTCGCCGGCGCCGTGTCGCTGCTCCAGGTGTCGGACCTGCTCGTCACGCTGCTGAAGTCGTGGCTGTTCGGCCTCATCGCCGCGGCCGTCGCCTGCTACATGGGAATGAACTGCGCGGGCAGCCCCGTCGGGGTCGGACGCGCCGTCAACCGGGCGATCGTGGTCGCCTTCATGCTCGTGTTCGCCCTCAACTACGTGATCTCGACGGTGTACTTCGTCGCGTTCCCGCCCACCCACTGATGGCCGCGCCGCTCCTGTCCACGCGGACCGCCGACCGGCTCTCGGCGGCCGGGTCCGCCGCGCTGCGGCGCAGCGGGGACCTCGCCCAGTGGCCGGTGTTCATCTACCGGGTGCTGCTGTACTCGGTCCGCGACCTGATCCTGCGCCGCAAGTACGCGAAGACGGTCGCCCGGCACGTCAGCGACATCGTCGTCGGCGCGGGCGCCACCGTCGTCGGCGGCGGCATGATCTTCGTGATCTTCACGATGGCGTTCTTCGTCGGCACCGAGGTCGGCCTCCAGGGCTACACCGGCCTCGAGTCGATCGGCGCGGAGTCGTTCATGGGGCTCGTCGGGTCGTTCGCGAACGTCCGCGAGATCACCCCGGTGATCGCCGCGACGGCGCTCGCGGCGCAGTGCGGGTCGGCGTTCACCGCCGAGCTGGGCGCGATGCGGATCTCCGAGGAGATCGACGCGCTCGAAGTCATGGGCATCGGCTCGTTCGCCTACCTCGTCTGCACCCGCGTGGTCGCCGCGCTGATCGCGCTCGTCCCGCTCTACCTCATCGCCCTGTTCGCGAGCTTCTTCTCCACCCGGTGGATCAGCACCGAGTTCTTCGACCTCGCGCCGGGCGTCTACGACTACTACTTCACGCTGTACCTGCCGACGATCGACCTCGTCTACAGCGCGATCAAGGTCGGGGTGTTCGCCTTCGCGGTGATCACGATCCACTGCTACTACGGCTACTACGCGAGCGGCGGCCCGGCGGGGGTGGGCCGGGCGTCCGGACGCGCGATCCGGCTGTCGATCATCACGATCGTCACGCTGAACCTGCTGCTCTCCTACGTCTTCTGGGGCAACGGAGCGACCGTGAGGTTGACCGGATGAACCATGAAATCCCCCTCCGCCGGGCGCTGCTCATCTCGCTGCTCACCGTCCTGCTGACCGCGCTCGGCGTGTACCTGCTGGTGACCCGCCCGTTCCAGGCCGAGGGCGTCCGGCTGACCGCCGTGTTCGGGACGGCCGGGCAGGGCCTCGGCGACGGCGCGCCCGTCAAGATCCGCGGCGTGACGGTCGGGACGGTCGAGCGGATGGAGCTCACCGGCACCGGACGGGCGCGGCTGACCCTGCGGCTGGACCCGGGGATCCGGGTGCCGGCGTCCGCGGCGGCGTCGATCGAGCCCGCGTCCGCGTTCGGGCCGAAGTTCGTCGAGCTGACCCCCGGGTCCGGCGAGCGCGGCGGCCCGTTCCTGGCGTCCGGCGCGACGATCGAGCGGACGTCCGACCCGCAGGACCTGTCGGACCTGCTCGCCCAGGCCGACGCCACCCTCGGCGCGGTCGACCCCGCCGAGGTCGCCACGATCGTCCACACCCTCGCGCGGGGGCTGAACGGGCAGGGCGGGCGGCTCCGCGACACGATCGACCAGGCGTCCGTCCTGACGGACGTCGCGCACCGGCGCCGCGCCGAGGCCCGCCGGTTCCTGACCGACGCCGCCGGGCTCACCGGGACGCTCGCCGCGTCCGGCACCGGCGACGACCTCGTCTCCCTCAACGGCGACGCGAACACGCTCATCGAGGAGACGGCCGCGGGCGGCACCGACCGGCTCGGGAAGTTCTCCGACGAGATCTCCGACCTGTCCGGGCTCGTCGCGCACGGGTTCGGCAAGCGCGGCGGGCAGGTCGGGGAGGCGTTCCGGTCCGGGGAGCGCGCCGCCGCCGTCGTCTACGCGCAGCTCGGGCTGCTCGGCGACGCCGTCCGCACCGGCGACCAGCTCCTCCCGCTCTACGGGGAGCTGACGTCGCTGGCCGGTCCCGAGGGCAAGAACTACATCCGCACCCAGGGGCTCCTGCCGACCGATCCGTGCCGGCTGATCATCGGGGTGTGCCCGGCGCAGGGAGGCCACTGACATGGCGGTGCGACTCTCCCGCGCCCGCGTCGGGCTGCTCGTCCGGCTCGCCGCGTTCGTGACGGTGACCGGGCTGCTCACCGCGTTCATCGGGGCGCAGATCGCCCGGCTGAGCTTCGCCGACGGCTGGACGGTCACGGCCACCTTCGACGACGCCAGCGGCCTCGCCGCCGGCGACGAGGTGAAGATCGCGGGCGCCCCGGTGGGCCGCGTCGAGGAACTGAAGATCGTCGACGGGCGCGCCCGGGTGCGGATGCACGTGAACGAGTCGGTGACCGTCCCGTCCGACAGCGAGGCCGCGATCCGCTGGCGCGACGCGATGGGCAGCCGCGTCGTCTACCTCATCCCCGGGACGAGCCCCGAGCCGATGCGTCCGGGCGCGCACATCACCCGCACCCGGTCGGTCGTCGACGCGGGCGCCCTCATCGACCAGCTCGCGCCGCTCACCGAGAGCATCGACCCGACGCAGGTCAACACCGTCCTGGTGTCGCTGGCGCAGGCCCTCAACGGCAACGCCGAGGAGATCGACCGGCTGATCGTGAACGTCGACCGGCTGTCGTCCACGATCGCCGCCCGCCGCGCCACCCTCAAGCAGATGCTGGACGACTACGCCGCCATCAGCGAGATCATCGCCCGCCGCGACGAGCAGATCGGGCAGGCCGTCGACGGGCTCGTCGACCTCAGCGGCGCGTTCGCCGACAACCGCCGCCTCCTGGACGAGGCCCTCGTCGAGCTCGCCGCGATGTCCCGGACGTCCGACCAGGTGCTCGCGGGCAACAGCGCCGAACTGTCCGCCGTGGTGGCCCGGCTGTCGCAGCTCACCGGCGGCGTCCGGCGCAACGTCGGGACGCTGTCGCAGGTGCTCGAGTCGGCGTCGCCGAAGCTGCGGCGCATCTTCGCGGCCACCGACAACGGCACCTACATGGAGGCCGCCATCCCCTGCCTCACCCTCGCCGCGCCGCCCTGCCCGTACCCGACGCGGCTGCCGGGCGCCCGCGAGCCCGGGACGTCCGGGACGTCCGGTTCGTCCGGGGGCACGCAGCCGGCGGCGTCGACCGGACGCGTCCGCATCGACTCGGCGGGTGCGCTGCGCACCCTGCTGGTGGGAGGCGCCTGATGCCGCTCGGATCGCTCCGCGACCGCAACCGGATCACCGTCGGGCTCGTGTCGTCCGGCACCCTGCTCGCGCTCGTCGTCGCCGTCTACCTGATCGGCACCGAGGGCCTGCTCCTCAACCGCTACACCGTCACCGGGGTGTTCGCCGAGACCGGCGGGCTGAAGGCCGGGGACGAGGTGCGGGTCGCCGGGATCCGCGCGGGCGAGGTCACCGCCGTCGAACCGGACTGGGGGAAGGGCCGCGTGCTCGTCACCTGGGAGGTCGACGCCGAGGTCGACCTCGGGCCCGCGACCCGCGCGGACGTCGAGGTCGCGAGCGTCCTCGGCGGCCGCTACCTGCGGCTGTCCGGCCCGGTCACCACCCCGCACCTCGCCGACCTGCCGGACGACCGGCGCCGCGTCCCCCTCGACCGCACCGGCACGCCCGCCACCATCAACGACGTCCTGAACCGCTCGACCGAGACGATCACCCGCCTCGACACCGCGTCGATCGACCGCATCCTCGGCGAGCTGAACGGGGTGTCGTCCGACGACCGCGGCCGGCTCAGCCGCACGCTCACGAACCTCGCCGACCTCGCCCGCACCGTCAACGAGTCCGAACCGCAGATCGAGAAGCTGCTCACCAACGGCGACCGCGTCCTGGACCTCGCCCGCACCAAGGAGAAGCAGCTCTCCGCCCTGCTCAACAACGTGCGGCTCATGCTGGACGAACTGGAACGCCGCAAGACCGAGCTGTCGGCGTTCCTCGGCAGCGGCGGACGGACGGTCGCGGCGCTCACGCGGCTCATCGAGCAGCAGCAGAAGCAGCTCGAAACGGTCATGGCGGACCTGCAGGGCACCCTCGGCACCCTGCGTCCCGCCACCGGCGACTTCAACGAACTGCTCGCCTGGGCCGGGCCCACCCTCAGCGGGCTGTCCGCCACCGGCGGCCGCGGCCCCTGGCTGGACGTCGTCTCCACCGGCCTCGGCCCGCTCTCCCCGAAGGACCTCGCCGAACTCGCGAAGATGGCGCCCGAAGGAACCGGAGGACGGCCATGAGACGCGCCGTCGCGGCCGCCGCCGCGCTCGCCCTGACCGCCGCCACCGGCGGCTGCACCCTCGCCCCCGGCGACGGCACCTACCGCCTCACCGTCTACTTCGCCAAGACGACCTCCCTCTACGAGCAGTCCCGCGTCCGGATCATGGGCGCGGACGCCGGCAGCGTCGTCGGCATCCGCACCGAGGAGAACCGGGTCCGCGTCGACCTGGAGATCGACGAGAAGATCCCCGTCCGCCGCGACACCCGCGCCGCGATCGCGTCCGCGAACGCGCTCGGCGAACGCTTCGTCGTCCTGCACCCGCCCTGGCGGCCCGGCGCGCCCAAGGCCCCGTCCGGCATGGTGATCCCGCAGGACCGCACGAAGCTGCCCGTCGAGATCGACGACGCGCTCGCCGCGTTCGCCCGGCTCAACAAGTCCATCGACCCGAAGCAGCTCGGCGACGCCGTCGGCCGCGGCGCCGACGACCTGCGCGGCCGCGGCGGCGACGTCAACGACGCCCTGCGCGGCACCGCCGACCTCACCGAGAACCTCGCCGCGCAGGACGAGCGCATCGTCTCCCTCGCCGACGGCCTGCGCACCCTCGCGACCGAGCTCAACGCCCGCGACAAGCGCCTCGGCGAGCTCATCGACTCCTTCTCCTCCGTCTCCCGGTCGCTCACCGAGGAACGCGCCCGGCTCACCGCGTTCATCCAGGGCCTCGCCGCCGCCGTCCGCGAGAGCCGCGTCATCGTCACCGCCTACAAGGAGACGCTGCCCAGCACCGTCTCCGACCTGTCGAACATCGTGCTGACCCTCAAGTCGAACGCGGGCTCCCTCAACCAGGCGATCGACGCGCTCGGCACCTTCGCCGACGTCGCCGTCGACGCGTGGGACCGGCAGAACCACGTCGCGACCATCCGCGTCGTCGTCCACGGCACCCTCCGCGCCTGGCTCCAGCCCCTGTTCGACGCGATGGGCTGGGGCACCGTCCCCTGCCTCGAAGGGCAGCCCGCGCTCGCGAACTGCACGGAGGGGCCGCGATGATCGCACGGGCCGCACTGGCGCTCGTCCTGCTCCTCACCGCCTGCGGATGCACCCTGCAGACCATCGGCGCGCCGCAGGGCGACATGCGCCTCACCGCGAAGTTCGACGACGTGCAGAGCCTCGTCGTCGGGCACAGCGTGCAGATCTCCGACGTCCGCGTCGGCACCGTCGTCGGCGTCGAACTCGCCGGGCACCAGGCCGAGGTCACGATGTCGCTCAAGGACGATGTCCGGGTGCCCGTCGGGACCACCGCGTCGATCGCGAAGACGTCCCTGCTCGGCGAGAACTACGTGCGCCTGCAACCGCCCGCGGGCGCGGGCGCGGGCGCCGGACCGTACCTCGCGTCCGGCGCGACCATCGGGCGGACGTCCGTCCAGCCGGACCTCGAGCAGATCAGCGCCCGCCTCGGCCCGCTCCTCGCCGCGCTCGGCGGCCAGGAGATCTCCACGATCGGCCGCGAGTCCGCGACCGCCCTCGGCGGCAAGGGGCAGCGGCTCAACACCCTCATCAAGAAGGCGTCCGAGGTGTCCGACTCCTACGCCGCCGCCAGCGCCGAACTCGGAGGCGCCATGGACGACCTCGCGAAACTCGGGCACTCGCTCCGCGCCGGCGGCGAGGACATCGACGACCTCCCCGGCAACATCGAGCTCGCCACCGAACGCCTGCAGAACGACCGGGCACAGGTGAAACGGGCCGTCCAGGAACTGACGAAGCTCGGGACCTCGTTCAACGCGAACGTCCAGAGCGAGCACGCCCGGCGCCTCACCGTCCTGCTCAGGCGCGCCGACGACCTGCTCGCCGCCGCCGTCCGCGGCGGCGAGGACCTCAAGGCCCTCGCGCACGCCGTCCTGCGGTTCCTCGACGGCCCCTCCGTGTCGCACAGCGGGCAGGCGCTCCTGTTCCTGTGGATCAAGGGCTTCCTCCCGCAACCCGGAACCGCCGCGAAGACGCAGGCGCGGCAGCCGTGGCACCTGATGGGACCCCGCCCGTGAAACAGCCCCGCATCGTCGTCAACCTGGTGTTCTTCGCCGTCCTCGGCGTCGTCCTCGCCGTCTGGGCGCTCCGCAGCATCATCAGCATCGACGCCCTCGAACGCCCGTACCACGTCACCGTCGAGTTCGCGACGTCCCCCGGCCTCCGCGCCGACCAGGAGGTCACCCACCTCGGCGTCCACGTCGGTACCGTCGGCGCCGTCGAACTCCGCGACGGCCACGTCGACGTCCGCCTCGACCTCGACCGCGGGACGGACGTCCCCGCGGGCGCCGGCGCGCGCGTCCTGCGCAAGTCCGCGATCGGCGAACCGTACATCGAGCTCACGCCCCCGGCCCGTCCCGCCAAGCAGGACCTGCGGGACGGCGACCGGATCCCCGTGGCCCGCACCGAGTCGACCGTCGACTACCAGCAGCTCTTCCACGGGCTCGGCGAGACGCTCAAGGCCGTCGACCCCCGCGACGCCCGCACGCTCGTCCACGAGGCCGCCACCGGCCTGGAGGGACGCGGCGGCTCCATCAACGCGATCATCGGCGACATCCACCGGCTCACCGAGACCCTCGCCGCCGACGCCGGCACCCTCGACGCCCTCGCCGTCGAACTCACCCGCCTCACCACCACCCTCGCGGACCGCCGCGGCGCGATCGCCTCGGGCGTCAACGACCTCGCGACCGTCACCGCCACGATCCGGCGGAACCGCGCGCACCTGGAGACCGTCCTCGACGAAGGCCCCGGCGCCCTCGCCGAGGTCAACGAGCTCCTGCGCCGGTCGCGCCCCGGCCTCGGCTGCCTGCTGACCGCCGCCGCCACGCCGTCCGAACCCCTCCTGACCGCGCAGAACTCCGCGAAGATCCGGCACGTCGTCGAGATGGTCCCGACCCTGAAGGCCCTCGTCACCGACATCACCGCCCGCGACGCCTCCGGCGCGTACCTCCGCGTGACCCCGGTCATCACCGTCGGCGGCCACGACGCCCCCACCGAGTACGCCGACCCGCGCCCCAAGCCCGCGGCCCCCGGCCTCACCCTGTGCGCCCCGCCCGCCGCTCCGTCCGGCGACACCGCCGAACGCGACGACCCCGCGCGCACCGCGCCCGGCCCCCGCGCCGCGCCCGGCGCCGACCCCGCGATGTCCGCGCGCCCCGTGGACGCGCGAGACGAGCCGTCCGCCGGCGACGGGCTCCCCCTGTGGCCGCCGCTGGCCGCCGCGCTCGTCCTGGCCGCCGTCGCCGCCCGCACCCTGCGGGCCGTGCGGATCCGCAAGCAGAAATGACCGAGAGGGAGGCACCGATGTCGACCGACGTCGAGCCCGCCGAGGCGGACCGCGACACCCCCGCGACCGACCCGTCCGCGAAGGCTTCACCCGCGGCCGCGCAGGAGCCGGACACCGCGAGCACGAGCAAGGACGGCACGAACGCGGACGCTGATGAAGTGGACGCCGAGGCCGCGAAGCGCGCGGACACCGCGAACGTGAACGATTCAGATGCGGACGTCGAGGACGGCAAGGGTTCGGACGGCGCCGGTGCGAAGAGCGGGCGGGTGCGGTGGCTTCGGGGGGTGTGGGGGCGTGCGGCGGTTGTGGTGCTGCTGGTCGCGGCGGTCGTGACGGCGGGGTTGCAGTGGTACCGGGCGGATCAGGCGGCGCAGGAGGAGGCGGCGCGGCGGGCGGTGGAGCGGCAGGCCGGGGAGTTCGGGCAGGCGCTGCTCAGCTACGACCACGAGCACCTGCAGGACGCCCGGAACCGGGTGCTCTCGCTCGCGTCGGAGGACTTCGCGAAGACGTACGACGTCGCGTTCACCGGCGGGCTGGAGGGCGTGATCACGAAGCTCAAGGCGGACGCGTCGGCGACCGTGCGGGACGTCTACCTGGGGGACGTCGACGAGTCCACGGCGCGCGCGATCGTGGTGATGGACTCGGAGGTGCGCAGTTCGGCGGGCACCCGGCGGGTGCTGGGCTCGCACCTGGACATGCGGCTGGTCCGCAAGGACGGGGAGTGGCGGGTGACCGAGGTGACGTCGATCGGGGCGGCGCAGGAGACCATGACGGACCCGCAGGGGCGGCAGCAGGGCGGCGGGGGCGCCGTGCCGACGCCGGGGGCGTCGCCGGCCGGGTGATCACGCGGCCGGGCGGCGGCGCCGGGCGGTCAGCAGGTGCGCGAGTACGCGGCGGATCGTGGCGAGCGGGGCGTCGCCGAGGGCCATCCGGGTGGCGAGGCGCAGGGTGGAGGCGGACGCGGCGGCGGGGGAGCCGCTGTCGAACGGCGGCTGCGGGTCGTACTCGATGAGGAGCTGCAGCGCCTTGGCCGTGCGTTCGTCGTGGGCGCGGGCGGTCAGCGCCAGCGCCATGTCGATGCCGGCGGAGACGCCCGCGCCGGTCACGATGCGGCCGTCGAAGACGACGCGTTCGGCGACGACGTCGACGCCCATCGCGCGGAGGTTGTCGCGCATGCCCCAGTGGGTGGTGGCGCGGCGGCCCTCGAGGAGGCCCGCGGCGGCGTAGAGGAAGGCGCCGGTGCAGGCGGACGCCAGCCACCGGGCTTCGGGCGCGGAGCGGCGGAGCCAGCCGATGAGCTCCGGGTCGTCCCCGGCGTCGAGGGGGGCGGTCTCGCCGCCGCCCGGGACGACGATCACGTCGGGCCGCGGCGCCGTCTCGGGCGTGCAGGTGGGGACGACCGTGAGGCCGACGTCCGCGCGGACCGGCCCCGGGGTCGTCGCGAGGAAGTGGACGCGGGCGTCCGGCCAGCGGCTGATCACCTCGTAGGGGCCGACCAGGTCGAGGGCCGTGAAGCCGGGGTAGAGCACGTAGACGATGTTCACCGGTCGTCCTCCTCGGGGGCGTCCTCGCCGAGCAGCGCGTCGATGAGGACCTGTGCGGCGCCGTCCGTCCTCGCGTCGGCGAGCGGCGCGAGGATCCTGCACAGCGACGGGTCGTCGCTCCGGTCGTCCGGCATGGGGTCTCCCGGGGAGAACCCGGCGGCCCCCGCCCCCACCCGGCGCGGTACGTGCGTGGCGGGGACCGCCGGAGTCGTGGTCACTGCCTGACCGCGACTGTAGAACGAAATTGGCGCTGTGCCAATAGCTACTGTCGGGTCGCCAATAAGCGGCCCCGGCGGGCGCCCGCCGGGGCCGTGGGGACGGGGGGACCCTAGGGTCCCGTGGATCAGGGCTGGTTGAACGTGTACGAGGCGGTGATCGTGGCGGACGACGGGCACAGCCAGCCGCTCGTCCGGTCGACGGTCTGCTCGGTGAACGCCGCGGTGACCGGGAAGGTCTCGCCGCCGGAGTAGGTGCCGGCGATGTCGCCGCCGAAGGTGCAGCCGATGGCGCTCATCTGGAATCCGCTGAAGGACGCGGTGCCGCCGCTGAGGCTTCCGCTCCAGGGCAGGCCGACGGGGGTGACGGTGACGCCGCAGCCCGAGACGGACGCGCTCGTGACGGTGAGCGTGCCGTCCGCCGCGACGGTGCCGGAGAGGGTCGAGTCGGTGCACGTCGCGGCGATGCCCGCGTCGATGATCATGTCACCGTCGAGGGTGGCGGTGAAGTTGCCGGCCGGCCAGGCCAGCGCGGGGGTGGCGGTCATGGCGACGGTGAGGGCGGCCGCGGCGGTCGTGGAGAGGAACGCGGCCTTCTTGCTGATGCGGGACAAGGGGGGTCCTCATTTCGGACACGTGGGCGTCGCGCCTGCACCCGGAGGAATGGGGTGGGAGTCCGCGGTCCGGCCTCGCCCGCCCGTGGCCGGCGGATCGGGGAAGGTGCGAACCGGGGACGGCCGGCCGGAGGACGCCGTCTCCATCGACGCCGGTCTTCCGACCGTCTTACTAGAACGCGTTCTATTGACACCATAGGCAAGGGGCGTGGAGCGGTCAACGCCCGAAAGGTGACTACATCGTCGACTTCTTTTGGCAGCTGTGTAAGTGTCGTTACATGGTGCTGTAGTGAAAGAAGTGGCGTGCATTGTGAAAATGACCAGTGTGGCGCCCACGCGTTCTCCGCTGATCGCCGGCATTGCGGCGAATGGCGCGGTGAGACATTTCGCGAGAACATGTTTCAGGTACCGGTCCGAACCCGGGACGACGGCGGCCCCGGGACGGTCGTCCCGGGGCCGAACGGGTGCCGGAGCGCGGCTCGTCAGGTCTTGAGCGCCTCGGACGGCTCCTCCTGCGGCCCCGCCTTGAAGTAGGCGCGCGTCTCCCGCCAGACGAGCGGGCTCAGGATGAGCAGGCCCACCAGGTTCGGCAGCGCCATCAGGCCGTTCATCACGTCGGAGAAATTCCACACCACGGTGATCGTGGAGACCGAGCCCACGTAGACCATCGCGATGAAGACCAGCCGGTAGGGCAGCACGGACTTCCTGCCGAACAGGTACTCCATGCAGCGCTCGCCGTAGTACGACCAGCCGAGGATGGTGGAGGAGGCGAAGAACAGCACGCCGAGCGTGACGATGACGCTGCCCCAGTCGCCGGGCAGGCCCTCGTCGAACGCGTAGGCGGTGAACGTGGCCGCCTCGTCCTCGCCGCCGATCTTCCAGGCGTCCGTCACGATGATCGTCAGCGCGGTGAAGCTGACGACGACGAGGGTGTCGATGAAGGTCTGGGTCATCGACACGAGCGCCTGCCGCACCGGGTGCGTCGTCTTGGCGGCCGCCGCGGCGATGCCGCCGGTGCCGAGGCCGGACTCGTTGGAGAAGATGCCGCGCGCGACGCCGTACTGGATGGCGGCGGCGACGCCCGCGCCGACGAACCCGCCGGTGGCGGCCGTGCCCGTGAAGGCGTCGGTGAAGATGAGGCCGAGCGCGCTCGGCAGCTCGCCGAGGTTGAACGCCAGGACGCCGAGCGCGCCCACGATGTAGAAGACGATCATGATCGGCACGAAGGCGGCGGTGATCCGGCCGATGCTCTTGATGCCGCCGACGATCACCACGGCGGACAGGCCGGTGAGCAGCAGCCCGGTGACCCAGGTGTGCACGCCCCACTCGGACTCGACGTTGCTGGTGACCGTGTTGGCCTGGACCATGTTGCCGATGCCGAACGAGGCCAGGACGCCCGCGATGGCGAAGAACCCGCCGAGGAACCAGCCGAGGCGGCCCTTGATCCCCTCGCGGAGGTAGTGCATGGGGCCGCCGCTCTGCTCCCCGGCGGCGTCCTTGCGCCGGAACCGCACCCCGAGGAACGCCTCGCTGTACTTGGTCGCCATGCCGACGAGGCCGGTGCACCACATCCAGAACACCGCGCCCGGCCCGCCGAGCGCGATGGCGGTCGCGACGCCCGCGATGTTGCCGACGCCGACCGTGGCGGCCAGCGCCGTGGTCAGCGCCTGGTAGTGGGCGATGTCGCCCTCGCTGTCGTCGCCGTCGCTGCGTTTGACGAACGCCAGCCAGAAAGCGAGCTTGAAGTGACGGAACTGCAGGCCGCGCAGCAGGATCGTGAGATAGAGGCCGGTCAGCAGAAGAAGGGGGATGAGCAGCCACGGGCCCCAGACGAAGCTGCTCACGTCGGACAGGAAGTTCTCCAGGGACTCCATCGAACCACCGCGCTCCGTGAGACTGACGTTACTGGACGGAACGTAGCCCTCATTTGCGGCTTTGTGAAGATCAAGCGTGTGACGTCGCGAATCGCCGGACCGCGTACCAGGCGGCGCCCGCGGCCAGGACGGCCGCACCGGCCGCGACGGACGCGAGCGGCAGGGCGAACGCCAGCACGAGGCAGCCCGCGAGACCGAGCAGCGGGACGGCGCGCGGCGGCCGGCCCTCGTCCGGTGCGAGCGTCCACGCCGCGGCGTTCGCGATCGCGTAGTACGCCAGCACCCCGAACGACGAGAACCCGATGACGTCGCGGAGGTCGGCGGTCGCGGCGACCGCGGCGACGACGGCGCCGACCGCGAGCTCGGCGCGGTGCGGGACGCCGAACCGGGGGTGGACGGCGGCGAGCGCGTGCGGCAGGTGGCGGTCGCGGGCCATCGCCAGCACGGTCCGCGAGACGCCGAGGACGAGCGCGAGCAGTGCGCCCAGCGCCGCGATCGCGGCGCCCGCCCGGACGACCGGTTCCAGCCCGGGGGCCCCGGCGGCGTCGACGGCCGCCGCCAGCGGCGCGGCCGTCCGCGCGAGGCCGGCGCCGCCGAGCACGGCGAGGGCCGCCGCCGCGACCGCCGCGTACACCGCGAGGACGATCCCGAGCGCGATCGGGATCGCGCGCGGGATGGTGCGGGCCGGGTCGCGGACCTCCTCGCCGAGGGTGGCGATGCGCGCGTACCCGGCGAACGCGAAGAACAGCAGCCCGGCCGCCTGCAGCACCCCGCCCGCGGTGGCGCCGGCGCCGGGGTCGAGCCGGCCGGCGTCCGCCGCGCCGGAGGCGAGGACGGCCGCGACCACGGCGGCCAGCACGGCGAGGACCGCCGCGACGATCACGCGGGTGAGCAGCGCGGACTTGTGCACCCCCGCGTAGTTCACCGCCGTCAGCGCGACCACGGCGGCGACCGCCACGGCGTGCGCGTGCTCCGGCCAGACGTAGCCGCCGACGGTCAGCGCCATCGCCGCGCACGACGCGGTCTTGCCGACCACGAAGCCCCATCCGGCGAGGTGGCCCCAGAATTCGCCGAGCCGTTCGCGGCCGTAGACGTACGTGCCGCCGGACGCCGGGTACCGTGCGGCCAGCCGCGCCGACGACGTCGCGTTGCAGTAGGCGACCGCACCGGCCAGCGCGAGCCCGAGCAGCAGCCCGGACCCCGCCGCGCGGGCGGCCGGGGCCAGTGCCGCGAAGATCCCGGCGCCGATCATCGCGCCGAGCCCGACGACGACCGCGTCGAACGTCCCGAGCCGGCGCCGCAGCTCGTCCGGTGCTTCGCTCACGTCACGGGCCTTCCCACGGCGGACCTGCCCCACGGACGCCGCAACATATCAGCCCGCGTCGATACGACGTGGCGCGGACGTTAGGGGATGGGGGCCGGGGAGTAACGCGCGGGTGCCCGGCCCGGACGGACGACGAGTTCGGTGCCGGGCTCGCCGTCGCGGAGGACGTCCACGATCGCGGCGGCGACCTCGTCGGCGGTGAGCATCGGGACGCCCGCGGCCCGGAAGCGGTCGCGCGCGCCCGCGGTGAGCGGGGTGTCGACGAGGCCGGGGCAGACGGCGGAGAGCCGGATCCCCTCGCGCGCCAGCGGGCCGGACAGGGCGCGCACCAGGCCGATGACCGCGTGCTTGGTCATCGTGTAGATCGGGTCCTGCTCGACGCCGTGCAGCGCGGCGAGCGACGCGGTGACGACGATCGAGCCGCCGCCGCGCCGCCGCAGCACCGGCAGCGCCGCCCGCAGCCCGTAGGTGACCGAGTGCTGGTTCACGCCGACGACGGCCTGGTACCGGTCGAGGTCGAGCGCGGCCGGGTCCTTGTCGGGCGAGTTCGTCCCGGCGTTGAGGACGACCAGCGCCAGCCCGTCGCCCGCCTCCGCGGCGGCCCGGGCCGACAGGTCGGGGTCGGTCAGGTCGCCCACCACGGCGGTGCCGCCGATGGACGCGGCGACGTCCGACACCTTCGGGTCGCGGTCGACGAGCACGCACCGGACGCCGGACGACGCCAGCCGCCCGGCCGTCGCCGCCCCGATGCCGCCCGCCGCCCCGGTGATGATCGCGGTTTCGCTCATGCCGCGCAGCGTACCTACTTACCTGTAGGTAGGGATAGGGGGCGATTTGCGGAGATGGGCCGGTACGGTCGGTCCGTGGAGATCGCATGACGAGGAGCAGGCGCGAGGAGATCGTGGACGTCGCGCTCGGGATGTTCGCCGCGCGCGGCTACCGCGGGACGTCCCTCGACGCGATCGCGGCGGAGGTCGGCCTGACCCGGCAGGGCGTCCTGCACTACTTCCCGAGCAAGAAGAAGCTGCTGGTCGAGATCCTGCGCCGCCGCGAGGAGCTCAACCGCGAGCACCTGCTCGCCGAGCACGCCGACGCGGACTGGCCCGCCCAGATGGCCGAGGTCGTCGCGCACGACCACGCGCACCCCGGGCTGGCGCGGGTCTACAGCGTCCTCATGGCCGAGAGCGTCACCGAAGGCCATCCGGCACAGGAGTACTTCCGCGACCACTACGCGACGGTGCGCGAGCGGATGGTGCGGAGTTTCACCGAGCGGTGGGGCGAGCGGCTGCCGAGCGGCCTCACCCCGCGCGCGGCCGCGACGGCGCTGCTGGCGCTCCTGGACGGCATGCAGCAGCAGTGGCTCCTCGACCGCGGGCAGGACGACCACTCCGAGATCATCGAGGACGTCCTCACCGTTCTGTTCGGCCTCCGCGACGGCTGACCGCGACCACCGGACGACCACCGGACGGCCGCCGGACGGGCGCGCGTCCGGGCGCGTCCGCGCACGTCGCGCGGCATGAGATCAAGGTTTTCCCCCTTATCGATTCCTACTCTTGACTCGTTCAAGAAACTGGGACAGTCTTTCCGACGTGGCGACGGCCTTGGACTTCCAGCGGATGCTGCGCGGGGCCGCTCTGCGCGTGACCCGTCCCCGGACGGCCGTGCTGAGCGCGGTGCGGGCGCACCCCCACGCGGACACGGACACGATCATCGGCGCCGTGCGCAGCCGCCTTCCCAAGGTCTCCCACCAGGCCGTGTACGACTCGTTGCACACGCTGACCGCCGCGGGGCTCGTCCGGCGCATCCAGCCGTCCGGGTCCGTGGCGCGCTACGAGTTGCGGGTCGGGGACAACCACCACCACCTCGTGTGCCGGGCCTGCGGCGCGATCGCCGACGTCGACTGCGCCGTCGGCGAGGCGCCCTGCCTGACCGCCTCGGACGATCGCGGCTACGCGGTCGACGAGGCCGAGGTCGTCTACTGGGGGCTGTGTCCCGACTGCTCCACCGCCCAGAGTTCCTGATTGCCACCCACGCTCAGCACCGGAAGGAATCACATGGCCGACAACGTTCACGACACCGGCACGACGAGCGAAGGCGGCTGCCCCGTCGCGCACACCCGCGCCCCGCACCCGACGCAGGGCGGCGGCAACCGCGGCTGGTGGCCGGACCGGCTCAACCTGAAGCTGCTCGCCAAGAACCCCGCCGTGGCGAACCCGCTGGGCGAGGACTTCAACTACGCCGAGGCGTTCAACAGCCTCGACCTGCCCGCCGTGAAGGAGGACATCGCGCGCGTCCTCACGGACTCGCAGGACTGGTGGCCGGCCGACTTCGGGCACTACGGCCCGCTGATCATCCGGATGGCGTGGCACAGCGCGGGCACCTACCGCGTCAGCGACGGCCGGGGCGGCGCCGGCGCGGGCCAGCAGCGGTTCGCGCCGCTGAACAGCTGGCCGGACAACGCGAGCCTGGACAAGGCCCGCCGCATCCTGTGGCCGGTCAAGCAGAAGTACGGCCGCAAGATCTCCTGGGCCGACCTGATGATCCTGGCCGGCAACGTCGCCCTGGAGTCGATGGGCCTGGAGACGTACGGCTTCGGAGGTGGCCGCGAGGACGCCTGGGAGGCCGAGGAGGACGTCTTCTGGGGTCCGGAGACCGCCTGGCTGGACGACGAGCGCTACAGCGGCGACCGCGACCTGGAGAAGCCCCTCGCCGCGGTGCAGATGGGCCTCATCTACGTCAACCCGGAGGGCCCGAACGGCAACCCGGACCCGGTGGCCGCGGCCCGCGACATCCGCGAGACCTTCGGCCGCATGGGGATGAACGACGAGGAGACCGTCGCGCTGATCGCGGGCGGCCACACCTTCGGCAAGACGCACGGCGCGGCCCCCGGCGACGAGCACATCGGCCCCGAGCCCGAGGGCGCCCCGCTGGAGGACATGGGCCTCGGCTGGAAGAGCACGCACGGCACCGGCAAGGGCCGCGACTCCCACACCAGCGGCCTCGAGGTCACCTGGACGCCCACCCCCACCAAGTGGGACAACAGCTTCTGGGACGTCCTGTTCGGCTACGAGTGGGAGCTGACGAAGAGCCCGGCGGGCGCGCACCAGTGGCGGCCGAAGGACGGTGCGGGCGCCAACACGGTGCCCGACCCCGAGGACGGCACGCTGAACCGCCAGCCGATGATGCTGACGACCGACCTGTCGCTGCGCTTCGACCCGATCTACGAGCCGATCTCGCGGCGCTTCAAGGACAACCCGGACGAGTTCGCGGACGCCTTCGCCCGCGCCTGGTTCAAGCTGACGCACCGCGACATGGGCCCGGTCGTCCGCTACCTCGGCCCCGAGGTGCCGACCGAGGAGCTCGTCTGGCAGGACCCGGTCCCGGCGGTGGACCACGAGCTCGTCGGCCCCGAGGACGTCGCCGCCCTCAAGGCGCGGCTGCTCGACTCGGGCCTGTCGGTGTCCCAGCTGGCCGCCACCGCGTGGGCGGCGGCCGCGTCGTTCCGCGGCACCGACAAGCGGGGCGGCGCCAACGGCGCCCGCATCCGGCTGGAGCCGCAGCGGAACTGGGAGGTCAACGACCCCGACCAGCTCGCGACCGTCCTGCGCACCCTGGAGCAGGTGCAGGAGGCGTTCAACGCCGAGCAGACGGGCGGCAAGCGGATCTCGCTCGCCGACCTGATCGTGCTCGGCGGGTGCGCGGCCGTCGAGAAGGCCGCGAAGGACGCCGGCCACGACATCGAGGTGCCGTTCACCCCGGGCCGCACGGACGCGTCGCAGGAGCAGACCGACGTGGAGTCGTTCGAGGTGATGGAGCCCACGCACGACGGGTTCCGCAACTTCCTGAAGAAGGGGAACCAGCTTCCGGGCGAGTTCCTGCTGGTCGACCGGGCGAACCTGCTCACGCTGAGCGCGCCCGAGATGACCGTCCTCGTCGGCGGCCTGCGCGTCCTCGGCGTGAACCACGGGCAGACGTCCCTGGGCGTCCTCACCGACACCCCCGGGAAGCTGACGAACGACTTCTTCGTGAACCTGCTCGACATGGGCACGGTGTGGAAGCCGGTGGACGAGAACTCCGAGACCTTCGAGGGCCGCGACGCGTCCGGGAACGTCCGCTGGACGGGCAGCCGCGCCGACCTCGTGTTCGGCGCGAACTCCGAGCTCCGCGCGGTCGCGGAGGTCTACGCCGGCGACGACGCGAAGGAGAAGTTCGTCACCGACTTCGTCGCCGCGTGGGACAAGGTCATGAACCTCGACCGGTACGACCTCGCCGCGCTCGCCTGACCGACCGTTCCGGGCCGGCCCGCACGGGCCGGCCCGGCCGTCAGGCGGCCCGGCAGCGGGGGCACAGGCCCCAGAACGTCACATCCGCCTCGTCGACCAGGTACCCGGAGTCGTCGACCGGGTCGAGGCACGGCGGGTGCCCCACCGCGCAGTCGACGTCCTTGACGGCGCCGCACTTGCGGCACACCAGGTGATGGTGGTTGTCGCCGACGCGCCCCTCGAACCGGGCCGGGCTCCCGGCGGGTTCGATGCGCCGCACGAGGCCCGCCGCGGTGAGCGCGTGCAGCGCCTCGTACACCGCCTGCAGGCTGATGTGGCCCACGCGGTCGCGGACCCCCGACGCGATCGCCTCGACGCCGAGGTGGTCGCCGGCCCGGACGGTCTCGAGCAGCGCGACGCGGGCGGCCGTCACCCGCAGGCCGGCACCGCGCAGCTCCTGGGCGGCGTTCGGGGTCTGGGATGCGGTCATGGCGCCAACCTAACTTCACAAATGCGAACGATTCAAGACAACGAATGATGCGGCCGGGCGCGGCCAGCAGTAAACTACCCGCCCGCATCGACCGCCCGGGCACCCCTCCCGGCCCCGCGGCGGCCCGCCGCGCCCCGCGTCGGCGCACGAAAAGAGCCGGACCGCCCCCCGAGGGGCGATCCGGCTTCCGCGTCCCGGACGTGTCCGGAGTCACCCGGCGCGGACGTCCTCCCGGGGGTGCGGCTTGCGCGCCTCGTACCGCTTCGGCAGCCGGAACCCGCGCTCGTCCATCACCGCGCGGAGCAGGTCGGGCCGGTCGGTGATGATGCCGTCCACGCCGTCATCGATCAGCTTGTTCATCGTGGCCGTGTCGTTGACCGTCCAGGGCACCACCTTCAGCCCGAGCCGGTGCGCCCGCCGCACCATGTCCCCGGTGACGTAGGGCCGGTAGCCGGGGTCGGTGACCTTCCCGTTCTGCGGGAATCCGTGCACCGGCGAGAACGCGGACGCCCCGAACGACCGGACGGCCTTCAGCGGGTCGCCGCCGAAGTCGTCGATGTCGATGCCGCCCAGCCACGGCGACCGCCCGGGCTGACCGGTCTGCAGGAAGTCGTAGTTGGTGAGCGCCACCAGCTCCAGCCGCGGCTCCACCTCGCGCATCCGCATCAGCGCGCCCCAGTCGAAGCTCTGGATCGTCACCTGCCGCAGCATCCGCGCCTTGCGCACCTCGTGCGCGGTGATCCGGACGAACTGCTCGCGCGGCGCCGTCTCGTGCGGCGCCCCCGCCTCGACCTTCGTCTCGATGTTGAGCTTCACGCCGTACGCCCGGTACCGGTGCACGAGGTCGAACACCTCGCCGAGCAGCGGCATCCGCGCCCCCGGCACGGGCCGCTGGCCCGGGTGCTCCGGCAGCGTCAGCGACCCGCAGTCGAGGGTCCGCACCTGCCGCAGCGTCAGGTCCTTGACGTACTTCCCGACGTACGGGTACTCGGGGTCGCCGGGGAACGCGGGCCCGGTGTCCCGGCACTTGCGCGCGCTGACCTGCCGGTCGTGGGTGACGACCGCGCGCCGGTCCGCGGTGATCTGCACGTCCAGCTCCAGCGTGCTCACGCCGAGCTCCAGCGCGTTCGCGAACGCCGCCGTCGTGCTCTCCGCCACCAGCCCGAGCCCGCCCCGGTGCGCCTGCAGGTCGAACCGCGTCCCGCGCCGCTCCCCGGCCTCCGCGGGCACCGCGAGCCCGCCCGCCAGCACGGCCGCCGCGCACACCGCCGCCGCCCTCCGCCACATCCTCATGAGCGCTCTTCCTTCCGCCACGGCGCCGCGCCGGGGCGGCCACCACCCTCGACGCCGGCCGCTGCGCCCGCCCGTGCACCGGATGACGCGCACATGATCACCGCCTGAACACCCGACCACGGCCCTCGGCGCGCGCGGCCCTAAGCGGCTACCGGCACAATGTGCGGGGTGTCCTACTTGTGCCACGGAGCCGCCCACCAGGGCCGACCGGGGTAAGAGGGTGCAGGATTCCACTCGTCATCACCGTGGGCGTGAACATGAACTCTGAGACCGAAGAGGCTCCGGCAGTGCCCGGAAGGCTCCTGAACCTTCGATCCCGGCTGCCCAAGGCGCCGGATCGGCCTCCGACGTCGGTCTTCGTCCTCGGCACCCTGTTCTCGGGGTCGACGCTGATCGGCCGCGACATGACGACCCGGATCAAGAAGGCCCACTACGTGGGCGAGCTGAACAACTTCACCCAGCTCCCCGGGTTCAGCCACAAGGACGCCGGGATGATCTGCGGCCCGTGCTCCCTGCTCGGCCGGGAGTGCCGCCACTTCACCGACGCGCTCCGCGAGCGCGTGACGTACGACGACATCCTCGGCATGCACGGGGAGTTCGCGCGGTCGCTGGGCGCCGCGGCGATCCTCGACGGGAGCAAGTACGTCGCCTGGCTCCGCCGGGCCGTCGAGCAGAAGCAGGCCGACCCGGCGAACCGGACCCCGATCAGCGTCATCCTGACCGCGCGGAACCCGATCGCCTTCGCGATCAGCCACCGCAACCGGACGGGCGAGCCGCTGTGGCAGGGCGCGGGCATCTGGCGGAACACCTACGTCGACGCGCTCCGGACGGTGAACACGCACGGGCTCCCGCACATGGTGGTGCGCTACGAGGGCTACATGGCGCGCCCGGAGCGGCACCTCGACCGGCTGGCCGCCTTCCTGCACCTCCCGCTCCGCGACAAGGCGGACAACAGCCGCATCCACGACGCCGGGGGCAACTGGAGCTCCTTCGTGCCCTACGTCGGCAAGGAGCAGCTCGAGGCGCACATCGGACGGCTCGACGGGCCCGCCCGCGCCGAGGCGGAGCTGTTCGTGGAGAAGGCGCGCCCCTACTGGAACAACGAGAAGCCCAAGGCGGACACCCGCTGGCACCGCAGCCTCACCACGGGCGAGGCCAACGCGATCCTGAGCACCCCCGGGCTGGCCGACATCGCGAGCCTCGTCGGCTACAACGTCGCCGAACTGGTCCACCGGGCCGTCAAGCCGAACCGGCCGCCGGCGGACCGCGGCGGCGTCCCCGCGAAGGGCGCGGAGCCCGCCGCGGGGTGAGCGACGTCCGGCTCACTCCGGCAGGACGGTGATCTGCGGGGCGCCCGTGCGGGGATGCGCGGTGACCTCGGCGTCGACGCGGTACACGTCGGCGAGCAGGTCCGCGGTGAGCACCTCGGCGGGCGTCCCGGCGGCGACCGTCCGCCCGCCGTCCAGCACGTGCACGCGGTCGCAGTACGCCGCGGCGAGGTTCAGGTCGTGCAGCGCGATGACGGCCGTGACGCCGAGGCGGCGGACGAGCCGGAGCGCGTCGATCTGGTGGCGCAGGTCGAGGTGGTTGGTCGGCTCGTCCAGTACCAGCGTGCCGGTGCGCTGGGCGAGCGCGCGGGCGATGAGGACGCGCTGCTTCTCGCCGCCCGACAGCCGGTCGAACGGCGCGTCCGCCAGGTCCGCGGCCTCCAGCTCGGCCAGCGCGCCGAAGATGATCTTCCGGTCGGCGTCGTCGTCGCCCTGGAACGCGCGCTTGTGCGGGGTGCGGCCCATCGCGACGACGTCGTACGCGGTCAGCTCGAAGTCCCCCGGGGCCTCCTGCAGGACGGCGGCGAGCCGCCGCGCGAGGTGCCGGCCGGGCATCCGCCGCACATCGTCGCCGTCCAGCAGGACGCGCCCGGACGCCGGGCGCAGCGCCCGGTAGAACGTGCGCAGCAGCGTCGACTTGCCCGCCCCGTTCGGCCCGACGAGGCCGATGACCTGGGACGGCGCCGCGACCAGCGACACGCGGTCGACGAGCGTCCGGCCGCCGAGCACCACCGACACCGCCTCCGCCTCGAGCGTCCCGGGCTCGATCCCCGCGGTCATCGGGCCGCCTTCCGCCGCATCAGGTACAGGAACACCGGGCCGCCCACCAGGGCGGTGAGGATGCCGACGGGGATCTCCTCCGGGCTGACCAGGGTCCGCGCGGCCAGGTCGGCGGCGATCAGGAAGGACGCGCCGAGCAGCGCGACGACCGGGAGCGCGCGGCGGTGGTCGGCGCCGACCAGCAGCCGGACGGCGTGCGGCATGATCAGCCCGACGAACCCGATCGCGCCGCTGACCGCGACGATCGTCCCGATCATCAGCGCGACCAGCACGAACAGCGCGGCGCGGAAGCGGTGCACGTCCATGCCGAGCGCCGTCGCGGCCTCCTCCCCGGCCAGCAGCAGGTTCAGCGGGCGGGACAGCCCGAGCAGGACCGCGGTGCCGGCCAGCACCGCGGCCGCCGGGATCCACAGCACCGTCCAGGTGGTGCCGCCCAGGCCGCCGAGCATCCAGCGCAGCGCCGACTCCGCGCCGTGCGGGTCGTCCGAGGTGATGACGAGGTAGCTCGCGACCGCCGACAGCACCTCGGCCGTCGCGACGCCCGCGAGGACGAGCCGCACGGTCGTCATCCGGCCGCCCGAGCGGGCGAGCGCGTACACCAGGACGAGGGCGAGGAGGGCGCCGCCGAACGCCGCCAGCGGCAGCGAGAACATCCCGAACCAGGACACGTGGAACACCACGACCAGCACCGCCCCGACCGACGCGCCGGACGACACCCCGAGCAGCATCGGGTCGGCGAGCGGGTTCCGGACGATCGCCTGCAGCGCCATGCCGCACACCGACAGGCCCGCGCCGACGACCCCGCACAGCAGGACCCGCGGGAGCCGGACGTCCAGCACGATCGTCTCGCGGGCGGGCGTCCAGTCCACGGCGGCCAGCGCGGGGTGCAGCCGGTGCAGCAGGACGCCCCACACCTGGTCGGGCGGGATGCCGACGGACCCGACGGCGATCCCGGCCGTCGCGGTCCCGAGCAGCAGCGCGCCGAGCAGCCCGAGGACGAGCGGGTACGGCGCGCGCACGCGGGGGAGCGCGGCCCGTCCGGCGGCTCCGGTCACGCGAAGCGGTCCGGATGGAGCTGGCGGGCGAGCGCCTCCACCGCGCCCGCCGCCCGCACGCCCGTGACCGTCGACGACAGCGGCAGCACCGCGAACCGCTCGTTCCTGATGGCGGGCACGTCCTGCAACGCGGGGTTATCCAGGAGGAACTTCTTCTTGTCCTCGACCGGCTGATCGCCGTAGTCGTAGATGAGGATCACCTCGGGGGCGCGCTCGGCGAACTGCTCGAACGAGACGTCGCCGTACGCGTCGTCCAGGTCGGCGAACAGGTTGGCGCCGCCCGCGAGCCGGATGATCTCGTTGCCGATCCCGGCGCCGCCCGAGGTGAACACGGTCTTGTCGCCGCTGTCGTACACGGCGACCTTCAGCGGGCCGGCGCCCGCCAGCGCGGCGGCGGTCCGCCCGAGGACGGCGCGCATGGCCGCGATCCGCTCCTCGGCCCGCGCCGACACCCCGAAGATCTTCGCGACGGTGCGGATCTCCTCCTCGACCGTCGCCATCGTCACCGGGCCGCCGGGGCACTCCTCGATGTTGAGGTGCGTGTCGATGCCGGCCTCGCGGAGGGCCGCGCGGCTCCGGCCGTCCTTCTCCGCGAACGCGCTGGCCCACCCGCCGTACACGAAGTCGGGTTCGGCGGCCAGCAGCACCTCGAACGACGGGTACTCGTCGGCCAGCACCTCGATCCCGCCGTACGCCCGCTCGAACTCCGGCAGGACGGCGTCGTCCGGGAACGCGGTCCCGACCATCGACTTCTCGAGGCCGAGCGCGAGCATCACCTCGGTCGCGTGCTGGTTCAGCGACACCGCGCGGCGCGGGGGCCGCTCGTAGGAGGTCGTGACGCCGCAGTTCTCGATCGTCACCGGGAAGCCGGGCGGCGCGGCGCCGTCCCGTCCGTCCGCGGCGCGCCCGGACGCGCCGCAGCCCGACACCAGGAGCACGAGCGCGAGCACGAACGCGGGCACCGGCGCCCGTCCGCCACGATCCCGGACCACCGGGATTCCAACGGCCATGTCAGCCTCTCCTCTCTGGGGAGATCCGCCCCAGTTCCCATGAGGAGGCGACCGCGTGAGTCTCCTGGCTCTCGGGTCGTCGCTCGCCCCGGCCTTCCCGCCCCGGGAGGGGCGGTGGCGTGTTCGGGGTCCGCTCGCCGATCACAGTGGCGGGACCGCGCCGGATTCGCACCGGCTTCCTCGTTCCGCCGTCGCCTACGCGGGCCATTGTGACACAGCAGGCAAGCCTCGCCTTCGTGGACATATTGCAAACAACTCGCATTTGCGGCTTAGATGCATCAGGTGGGCGGCGGCGCGTCCATCGACGAGGAGGAGCCCGACATGACGGAGACCGCCGTCTGGCAGGACTGGCAGGACAGCTGGGACCGGCAGCAGGAGTGGTACATGCCGGACCGGGAGGAACGCTTCCGGGTGATGCTCGACATGGTCGAGGCGCTCGCCGGGCCCGAACCGGTCGTCCTCGACCTCGCCTGCGGCACCGGCAGCATCACCGACCGGCTGCTGAAGCGCCTCCCCGGCGCCCGCGCCACCGGCGTCGACATCGACCCGGCCCTGCTCACCATCGCCCGCGGCCACTTCGCCGGCGACGACCGGGTCGAGCTCGTCACCGCCGACCTGACCGACCCCCGCTGGACGGACGCGCTGCCCCGCCGCGGCTACGACGCCGTCCTCACCGCCACCGCCCTGCACTGGCTCGACAGCGAACCGCTGCGCGTCCTGTACGGGCAGGTCAGGGACGTGCTGCGGGACGGCGGCGTCTTCCTCAACGCCGACCACATGACCGACGAGTCGGCCCCGCGCCTCAACGCGGCCGCCGCGGCCCTGCACGCCGCCCGGCAGGAGCGCGCGCGGGCGGACGGGGCGCTCGACTGGCGCGCCTGGTGGACGGCCGTCGCCGACGACCCCGTCCTCGCCGAACCGGCCCGCCGTCGGTTCGCCGCCCTCGGCGACCCGCGCGGCCCCGCCCGCCCCCAGGCCGACCGTCCCACCACCACCCGGTGGCACCTCGACGCCCTGCGCGAGCAGGGGTTCGCCGAGGCGCGGCAGGTGTGGTGCTCGCACTGCGACGCCCTCGTGGCGGCCCTGCGGTAACCGGACCGATGATTTCCGGCTCCCCGCCCGGTCGACCCTCTCGACGATGACGAAGGAAGAACCACCGGCCCCGGCGGCACGCGCGTCCGGCTGGAACCGCTCAAGGACGAGTCCGCGCACTGGTACCGCGTCGTCTACCCGTGACGCCTAGACGGCCGACTTCCGGTGGAGGTCGAGGATGTCGGTGCCGTTGAGCCGCCACACCTCCATCAGGCCGTGGAAGCCGTCCTCCCCGTCGCGGACGAACAGGAACTCGGCGTCGGTCATCGGCACGACCGTCACGAACCGGAGCACGGCCTCCCCGGCGGCGTCGCGGAAGTAGCAGAACTCCTGCGGCAGGAGCGGGTGCAGGAAGTAGGCGAAGGCGGAGATCCGGGTGTCCGGGATGAGCGGCTCCGCGTTCCGGTACCCGCCCCCGTAGCCGTGCCCCCGCCCGTTCTTCACCGCGTTCGAGGCGGCGACGTGCACCAGGTAGCCCGCCTCCCCCTCCTGCCCCGGACGCGCCGAACACACGATCTCCTCCGGGAACTCGAACTCCAGGTCCTGGAACCGGAGCCCGGTGCTCGCGGCCGACACCATCTCCAGCTCGGGGTGCCGGTGGTAGCCGATCGCGAACCCGCGGTTGTACCCGAGGACGTCCGGCGGCTCGGCGTGCGTCACCGGGCCGAGGTGGCGCTCGGCGTGCTCGAACAGACCTTCGTAAGGGGACGTCATCCCCGAACCCTAGGGGCCTTTCGCGTTCCTTTATGCGCGCTTCAGTAGAAAATGGGGACGCACACGGGAGGGCACGCATGATCGTCGGTTTCCTCATGTCGCACGGCATGCTCGCGCACCACGGGGGCGGGGGCAGCTACGACGCGAGCCGTCCGCTCTACCTGCGCGGCCGGGTGATCCAGGCGCGGTACGGGTTCCCGCACGCCCAGCTGCGGATCGAGGTCCCGGCGAACCTGACCGTCCCGTCCCGGCTGCCCGGCGCCGACCGGCTGCGCGGGCACGACGCCTGGGGCGGGCCGCCCGCTCCGGAGGGCGCGGGGCAGGTCCGCGACCTGCTCCTCCCGCCCGACATCACCGGCACGCTGAACGACATGTCCGGCCGCCCGAACGTCGGGGACGAGGTCGCGGCGATCGTCTACCGCCGCTGCGACGCCGAGGGCGACGAGTACTCGGGCGAACTGCGCGTCCAGATGATCTACACCGGGACGGGGACCCACCGGTACCGGGGCAGCATCACCCGCATCGTGGACCGCTGCCTCGACGCCGCCCGCCCCCGCTCGTCCGGTCCCGCCGCCCGCGGCGCCCCCGCCCCGGCGGGCGCCCCCGCGGCGACCGGCGCGGACGACCCGCCGGTCTTCCTGCTGGGCGGGAGCGCGCTCGTGGCGGCGGGCGTCGTCGCGGGCCTCATCCGGCTCCGCAACCGCCGGGCCGGCCGGTGACCCTGGACGGCGTCCTCGCCTGGCTCGAGGCCACCGCCCCGGCCGCCGCCGTCCGGGACGGCCGCTGGACGTACGCGCTGACCGCGTCCGCCCACCTCATCGGCCTCGCCACGATGTTCGGCGCCATCGCGCTCCTCGACCTGCGGCTGCTCGGCGCGTCCCGCCGCCTGCCGGTCGCGACCCTCGCCCGGCACACCCTCCCGCCCGCCCGCGCGGCCTTCGCCCTGACCGCCGCCAGCGGCCTCCTGCTGTTCTCCGCGAACGCCACGCAGGTCGCGCACAACACCGCGTTCCAGGTGAAGATCCTGCTCATCGGCGCCGCGGGCCTGAACATCCTGCTGTTCCACACCGGCGTGTTCCGCACCGTCCGCGACTGGGACACGGGCGTCCGCCCCCCGCCGTCCGCCCGCGCCGCCGCCCTCGTCTCCCTCACCGCCTGGCCCCTCGTCATCGCCTGCGGCCGCCTCATCGCCTACACCTGACCCCGTGGACCCCCGGTGCCCGTCCGGCTACCGTCCGAACAAGCGGTGCCGCCGGAGCGTCTACTCGTTTCGATGATCGGCACTGGACGCGACGGTCTCGGCTCCCCGGGGGATCACCATGGCTGGACTGCATGACGGCGAGCCGCAGCAACTCGGCGGGTACATCCTCGACCGGCGGCTGGGCGAGGGCGGGCAGGGGGTCGTCTACGAGGGGTACGGCCCCGGCCCCGCGCACGCACGGGTGGCGGTCAAGGCGCTGCACGGCGTCCCGGACCTGGGGAACCGGAAGAGGCTCGCCAAGGAGATCGAGGCCTGGCGGCGGGTGGAGCCCCACTGCACCGCGAAGATCCTGGACGCCGAGCTGGACGGCCCGGTCCCGTTCGTGGTCAGCGAGTACGTGCCCGGCCCGAACCTGCGGCAGGCCGTCGACCGGCGCATGATCGAGCCCGACCCGTACGGCCCGGAGGAACTGCGCCGGCTGGCGATCGGGGTGGCCGCCGCCCTGGTGGGGATCCACCGGGCGAAGGTGGTCCACCGCGACCTCAAGCCCGAGAACATCCTGCTCGGCCCGGACGGCCCACGGGTCATCGACTTCGGCATCGCGCGGATCGTGGCGGGGCCCGGCACGACCGGGCTCCTCAAGGGCACCCTCCGGTACATGCCGCCGGAGCGGTACCGGGGCGAGCCCGGCGACGCGAAGGTGGACGTGTGGAGCTGGGGCGCGGTCGTCCTGTTCGCGGCGACCGGCCGGCACGCCTTCGACGGCGCGACCGTGCACCTCGTCGCGAAGGCGGTCGACACCCACGAGCCCGACACGTCGATGCTGGAGGAGCCGCTGCGGTCGCTGGTGTCGGCGGCGCTGTCCAAGGACCCCGCCGGCCGGCCCAGGTCCGAGGACCTGCTCCTCGCCCTGGCCGGCGGGCTGGACCTGAAGGCGGCCACGGCGCAGGCCGCCGCCGCGGGCGCGCCCGAGCCGGTGCCGCCGTCCCGCGCCGAGTCGGCGGAAGAGGTGTTCGCCGGACTGGACGGGCGGGCCCAGGACGCGGTCCCCGGAATCCTGCTGCGCCTGGTGGCCCCCGGCGAACGCGCCGAGGACACGCTGCGGTCGGCGCGCAGGGCCGACTTCTCGGACGGCCGGACGGACGAGGCGCTCGTCGACGAGGTACTGGACGCCTTCGCCGCGGCGGACGCCGTCGTCCGGGACGGCGACGCGTACACGCTCGCCAGCGCCGCGCTCATCCGCGCCTGGCCCCGCCTGCGCGGTTGGGCCGCCGCGGAACGCGGCGGGCTGGAGATCCATCGGGATCTGGCCGCCGCCGCGCGGCTCTGGGACGACCACGGACGCAAGGGCGCCGACCTCTACCAGGGGACCGCGCTGGAACGCGCGCGGTCGTGGGCGGCGACCGGCCGCGTACACCTGACGCTCAACCTCGTCGAGCGCGCGTTCCTGGACGCCGCCGCGGCGGGGGCGCGGCGGCGCGCCCGGCGGCGCGCCCTGGTCGGTCTCGCCCTGGCCGTCCTGCTGGTCATCGCGACCGGCGCCGCCGCCGTCGCGGTCCGGCAGCGGGAGATCGTCGCCGGGCAGCGCGACCGCGCGACCTCCGTGCAGATCGCCGGGCTCGCCCAGTCCCTCCGGCGGACCGACCCGGACCTCGCGCGGCGGCTCGCGGTCGCCGCGGCCCGCCTCGGCCGCAATCCCGACTCGCATTCCGCCCTGCTCACCCTGCGCTACCAGTGGGAGAAGAGCGCCGTCCGGCTGCACGGGTTCCGCGCGGAGCACTCCGCCCTGGACGGCGCCGGGCGGATCCTGGCGGTCGCCGGCGGCACCCGGGTGGAGTTCTGGAACACCGAGACCCGCGAACGCACCGGCGTCTACGCGCCCCCGGCGGAGGTCGTCCACCTGTCGCTCGCGGACGACGGCCGGACCGCCGCGGTGACCGTCGCGAGCGGGCGGACGCGCTTGGTCGACACGTCGGGCGGGCGCCTCCGCGACGAGCGCACCTACCCCGCGCCGGGCACGGGCATCATCGGATTCCGGACGGCCCTCAGCCCGCAGGGCGCCTACCTCGTGATCGGCCGGCCCGACCGGGCCGGCGCCGATGTCTGGGACACGCGGACCGGCAAGAAGGTCGTCACCGTGACCGGTCTGCGCAGCGCGGCGCGGCGGACGTCGTTCACCCACGACGAACGGCTGATCTCGCTCCCCGGGGAGGACGGCGAGCCGTTCACCTGGCTCGACACGCGCACCGGCGACCGGGTGGACGTGCCCGACCTGCGGCCCGGCGTCGACGAACCCGTCGGCTTCAGCCGGGACGGCCGGTTCGCGGCCTTGAACGCCGAGGGCGGCGGGATCCGCCTTCACGACCGCGAGTCCGGCCACGTCGTCGAGCTGCGGGGCGCCGACGAGTTCGCGCTGTTCCCGCCCCGCTTCAGCCATGACGGCCGGTTCGTCGCCCAGGGCGGCATCATCTGGTCGACGGACGGCGTGCGGCGCGACCCGCTCCGGCGCTACGTCACCACCGGAAGCGAGTGCAGCGGCGAGATCGCGCACCCCTTCACCCCTGACGGCTCGGCGATGCGCTGCGTGGGCGAGGACGGAGCCGTCCGGACCTTCGACATCGGCGCGGTCACCAAGGTGCCGCCCATCAAGGGCGATCGCTACGGTTCGAGCTCCTCGCGCGGCGCGGTGAGCGCCGACCGCTCCACCTTCGCGGCGGTCGCCGAGGAGAACATCGAGATCTGGTCCGCGACGGATCAGACCAGGCGCGCCGTCATCAAGGCGGGCACCGGGCGGTCGTCGGCGACGGCCGCCGACGCGAGCGGGAACGCCGCCTCGCGCGCGTTCGTCCCGCTCAGGCGGTACGTCACCGGGATCGAGCTCAGCCGGGACGGTCGTCTCGTGGGGGTTCTCGCCGGCACCGCGGACGGGCCCGCGCCGACCGAGATCGAGATCTGGGACACGGTGCGCGAGGCGCGGCTCGGCAGCGTCCCCACCCCGCTCGGCCGGGACCGGATCGGCCAGGCGGTCCAGGAGTTCGCGTTCTCGCCCGACGGGAAGTCCCTCGCCGTCCACGCCAAGGCCACCGACGGGTACAACGCCCTGGCCTTCTGGGACCTGGCCACCATGACCAAGATCCGGGAGATCCGCGGCAACCTCGGCTACGGCCACGAGTCCGCGCTGGTCTTCCACCCGGACGGCCGGTCGGTGATCGCCGCGCCGAACTTCGGCCGCGTGGAGTTCCCCTCCGGCCGCGTCCTCACGAAGGGCGTCCACGACCTCCGGGTCGACGCGATCGGCGCGGACGGCGCGACCCTCTTCGAGTTCCCGGGGTACGACCGGCCGTTCCTCCGGTCGCGGGACGCCCGCACCTTCCGGGCGTCCGGCGGGGACATGCGCACCGGCCCCGTGCCTCGGTCGGACGGCGGGTCCGTCGCCGCCGGACCGGACGGCCGCCTGTTCGCGACCGTGCACGAGAGCACCGACGGCCCGGACGTCAAGCTGTGGGACCGCACCGCCCGCAGGCAGCTCGGCCCGACCTTCACCGGCCCGATCGACGGGATCGTCGCGATCGCCTTCGCGCCCGACGGGTCCACCGTGACCGCGATGGACCAGCGAAGCAGGTTCTTCACCTATACGGTCGCCCCATCCCGCCTGGTCCGGGAGCTGTGCGAGCGGTCGGGCGCGCTGACCGAGCGGGAATGGCGGGCCCACATCCCCGACGTCCCGTACCGCGACACCTGCTGACCGCCCTCGACCGGAGACGGCGGTTCACGTCCGGGTTCGGCGCGGACGTCGGCGTGGCGGGGGTCAGAGGAGGGCGATGCCGAGGGCGTGGTCGAGCTGCCAGGCGGTCGACGCCAGGACGCCCGTGCACAGGCCGGCGCCGGCGAGGACGACGGGGCCGGTGACGGGGTTCTTGGCGGGGGCGGAGGTGAGCAGGGCCTGGACGCGCCGGACGACGCCGGAGTCGGTGAACGCGGAGAGCGGCGGCGCGGACGGGCCGGCGGACGAGCGGGCGAGGGCGACCCGCGCGATGGTGCGGGCGACGAGTTCGCGGTCGCCGACGGCCTCGGCGGCGTCCTCGTCCGCCCAGCGCTCCAGGTGGAAGCGGAGCCGCCCGTTGAGCCGCCGCAGGAACGGGAGGGTGCCCGCGGCGAGCGCGCCGGCGGCGAGGTAGCGGTGGTGGCGGTGCCGCAGGTGGGACGCCTCGTGGTGGAACACCGCGCGCAGTTCGGCCGGGTCGAGGAGGTCCACCAGCCCGCGGGAGACCAGGACGCCACGGCCGGGGACGGCGAGGGCCAGCGGCACGTCGGAGTCGACGATCGAGCGCGCGGCGCGCCCGGCGCGGCGGACCTCGGCGGTCCAGCGGGCGGCGAGCCGGGCGGCGGCGAGGACGCTCAGGCAGGTGAGCGCGCAGGCCGGGACGCCGAGGGCGGCGTGCACCGGGCGGTCGTCGCCGAACAGCGCCCATTCGGGCAGCCGGTCGGCGGCGTCCGGGAACAGGGTGGCCGCGTAGTTGAGGCCGATGAACAGCAGCGTCCCGATGACGGTCGTCACGGCCGTGCCGGCGACCGTGGCGAGCAGCCGGGCCGTCCAGGACGGGTGGAGCGGCAGCGGGACGGCGCTCAGCGCGGCGGCGAGCGCGAGCGCCAGCGTGGCGGGCAGGAGCGTCAGCCAGATCACGCGGTTTCTCCGGGGGAGCGGCGGGGGTCGGCCAGGACGGCGCGCAGTGCGCGTTCCTCGTCGGCGGTGAGGTCCTGCACGAAGCGGCTGAGGACGCTGGACGGGTCGCTGGCGAGGCGCAGGTGGTCGCGCATCCGGTCGGCGACGAGCCGGGACTCGTCGACGGCCGGCCGGTAGCGGTAGTGCCGGCCCTCCCGCTCCCGGGTGACGAGGTGCTTGGCGTGCAGCCGGAACAGGATGGTGTTGATCGTGGTGTAGGCGGGGTCGCCGGGGATGCGGTCGCGCAGCTCGGCCGTGCTGAGGGGGCCGTCCGCGGCGGCGAGCGCGGCCAGCACCTCGGCCTCCAGATGTCCCAGCGCGCGTCGCGCCACCGGCCGCACCTCCCTCGTCCTGCGGGCGCTGCGCCCGTCCCGGCAGCCTAATCGTGCCCGTTCCCCGCCGCGGATTCGCCGGACTGAAAACTACAAGTGTAATAACGTTGTCCCGGGAGACGCCGGCGGCGGAGCCGGCGTCGCGCGGCGCGAAGGAAGGCGTTGTGGGGTTCAAGAAGATGATGGGCGCGTTCGGGGTGGGCGGCCCGAAGGTCGACACCGTGCTCACCGAGCCGCGCCGCCGGCCCGGCGAGACCCTGGCGGGCGAGGTGCGCATCACCGCCGCCGATTACGCCGTGGACGTCCAGCGGGTCACGCTGGGCCTGGTCACGCGGGTCGAGGTCGAGCACGGGGACGGCGAGTCGACCGGCGCGCTGGAGTTCCTCCGCGCGGACGCCGCGGGGGCCTTCCGGCTGGAGGCCGGGGCCGACCGGGTCGTCCCGTTCGAGCTGGCGCTGCCGTGGGAGACGCCGATCACCGAGGTGCACGGGCGGCCGCTGCACGGCACGGCGATGGGCGTGCGCACCGAGCTGGCGCTGGCGAGGGCCGTCGACAAGGGCGACCTGGACCCGGTCGCGGTGGCCCCGCTGCCGTCGCAGGAGCTCGTCCTGGACGCCTTCGACCGGCTCGGCTTCGGGTTCAAGGGCGCCGACGTCGAGCACGGCCGCGTCCACGGCGTCGCCCAGGAACTGCCGTTCTACCAGGAGATCGAGTTCTTCGCGCCGCCCGCGTACGCGGGCCGGATCGGCGAGGTGGAGCTGACGTTCGTCGCCGACCCGGTCGGCATGGCGGTGGTGCTGGAGGCGGACCGGCGCACCGGCCTGTTCGGCTCGTCCGACCAGGTCTTCCGGCTGCGCATCGGCCACGACGAGGCGGCGTCCCTCGACTGGACGACCGAGCTCGCCCGCTGGCTGGACGACCTGACCGGCGGGCCGTCCGGTCACGGCTTCGAGCACGCGCACCACCACGGCCACCACGGCCACCACGGCCACGACGGCCACGAGGACCGCGGGCGCGGCCCGGGCTGGGCGGGCGTCGCGGCCGGGGCGGCGGCGGGCGTCGCCGTCGGGGTCGCGGGCGGCATGATCGCCGACGAGGTCCTGGAGGAGGTCTTCGAGGACGACGAGGAGGACTGAGCGCCCGCGCCCGCCTACCGTCTACACGTGTAGTTTGTCTGGCGTCGGCGAAGGCGGGTGGACGGGAAGTCATGGGCGATTACTGGGTGAACATCGCGCTGGTCGCGGTCCTGGTGCTGCTGAACGCGGTGTTCGCCGGGAGCGAGATCGCGCTGATCTCCCTGCGCGAGGGCCAGATCCGGCAGCTCGACCGCCGCGGCGGCGCCACCGCGCGCACCCTGGTGCGGCTGGCGCGCGACCCCAACCGGTTCCTCGCCACGATCCAGGTCGGCATCACGCTGGCGGGCTTCCTGGCCTCGGCGGCCGCGGCGGTGTCGCTGGCCGAGCCGCTGGTGGCGCCGCTGGGCTTCCTCGGCGGCGCGGCCGAACCGGTCGCGATCGCCCTGGTGACGGTGGTGCTGTCGTTCATCACCCTGGTCTTCGGGGAGCTGGCGCCCAAGCGGCTCGCGATGCAGTTCGCCGAGCGCTGGGCGATGCTGGTCGCCCGCCCGCTGGACGTCCTGTCGCTGGTCTCGCGCCCGGCGATCTGGGCCCTCGGGGCGTCCACCGACCTGGTGGTGCGGATGCTCGGCGGCGACCCGCGCGCCGACAAGGAGCAGCTCAGCCCGGAGGAGCTGCGGGACCTGGTGGCGGGGCACCGCGGGCTGACCGCCGAGCAGCGGCTGATCATCTCCGGCGCGCTGGAGATCCACGAGCGGACGCTCCGCGAGGTGCTGCGCCCGCGCCGCGAGGTGTTCACCCTGCCGGACGACCAGCCGACCGGGCGGGCGCGCACCGCGCTGGCCGAGTCGGGGCACTCGCGGGCCCCGGTCATCGCGGCGGGGGAGCTGGACGACGTCGTCGGCATCGCGAACCTGCGCGACCTGACGACCGGCGACCCGGCGGCCCCCGTCGCGGCGCTGGCCCGCCCGGCGGTCGTCTTCCCCGACTCGGTGCGGGTGTCGGACGCGCTGCGCCGGTTCAAGGCCGAGCACCAGCAGCTCGCGCTGGTCGTGGACGAGCACGGCGGCGTCGAGGGCATCGTCACCCTGGAGGACCTGCTGGAGGAGATCGTCGGGGAGATCTACGACGAGACCGACCGCGACGTCATGGCGGTGCGGACGGAACCCAACGGGGCGCTGCTGGTCCCGGGCACGTTCCCGGTCCACGACCTCCCCGACCTCGGCGTGGAGGTCACCGATCCGCCCGCCGGGGACTACACCACCGTCGCCGGGCTCGTCCTCGCGAAGCTGCGCCGCGTCCCCGAGCGGGCCGGGGACCGCGTCGACGTCTCCGGCTGGACGATCGAGGTCACCGATGTCGACCGGCACGCCATCACCGGCGTGCGGATGCGCCCCGCCCGGAAGGGCGCGGGAGGGCGCGACGCCGCCGACCCGGCGGACCCGGCGGACCGGTAGGGCGCGGCGCCGGCGCGCGGACGAGCGCCGCCCCGGGCACGCGGGACGGCGCTCGCTCACCGCGGCGTCACCAGTTCTTGTACTGGACGTCGCCGAGGCCGCAGAACGTGCAGCCGGCGCTCAGGAAGTCCTCCGTGCGGCGGAACTCCTCGTCGGCCAGGTGCCACCGCAGCCACGCCGTGATGATGTGCTGGCCGTTGCGCGTGGCGAGGATGTGGTCGGTGTTGTCGAGGATGTTGAACCAGACGGGGACGTCGGTGTTCGTGTAGTCGCGCTCCATGTTGCCGGTGGCGAAGTCGTCGTCGCCGCCGACGTAGAGCGCGGGCTTGCGGAGGCTGTCCGGGCCGTTGCCGTCGAAGGAGCCGCCGGCCACGTGGATCGTCGTCGTCAGGCGCGGCTCCTCGGCCACGTCGAACGTCCCGATCGACCCGCGCGAATGGCCGCCGAACGCGATCTCCGACGTGTCGAGGTCCTGGTAGAGCGGGCTGAGCGGGCTCGCGTTCTGCCCCTCCAGCCAGTCGAGGGCCTCGACCATGTAGTCGCCGCTGCTGGACGACACCTCGCTGTAGACGACGAACCCGTGCGAGGCCCACTGGCGCAGCATGTCCTCGTAGTCGGCCGGGTCGGACCCGGCGCCCGGGCCCCACACGAGGATCGGGTGGTCCACGCCGTTCGCGCCCGCGTTCGCCGGATACACGAGCCATCCGTCGTCGCCGGGGCCCGCGGACTCGTCGATCGTCACCCCGTAGGGGCCCGGCGCGGTGACGTCGTCCACCGGGGGCAGCGACCCGGTCGGGGGCTCCCCGCCGTCCCCGGCCTCGACGCGCACGTCGTCGACGGTGAGCGTCTCCAGGAGGCTGCTCGCGTCGAGCGAGAAGCGCAGCCGCAGGTCCCGGCCGTCCACCGAGGACGGCAGGCGGAACGACGCCGGGCCCGCGGCCGTGCGCGCCGACTCGAGCGTGGTGAACGAGCCGCCGTCGACCGAGTAGGCCACGGTGAAGGACTCCCCGGCGTCCAGCCCGGACGCCTCCCGGGTGTAGGAGACCGTCACCCCCTCGTGCCCGGTCAGGTCGATGGGAGCGGACGTCATGGACGGGTCGGAGAACAGCGACGCGCGCAGCTCGGCGGCGCCGTCGGCGGCGTCGACGGAGCCGCTTGCGGTGAAGGTGCCGAGCCCGCCGGCGAAGTCCTCGCTGTAGACGGGCGTGGCGGCGGATGCGGGGGTCGAGATGGCGCCCGCGGCGCCGATGGCCGTGATGCCGATGGCGACGGCGCCGCAAGTTCGCAGGCGCCCGCTGATGCGCGACATGGTCTGGTGATCCCTTCTGGCCGCGCCGGAATCGGACGATGCCGATTGAAGCCGCGATCCCGCCGCCGGGAATCGGGGAAATCACCGGTGCGCGCCCCGGCCGTTCCGCGGTGGGCGGAACGGGATGGGCCCGGCGGCGCCGCCGACCTACGATGTGCGCATGGCCGAGAGCATCCGACCGGACGAGACGCCGCACGAGCCGACCGCGACGCGACCGGCGGCGGAGCCGCTGTGGCGCGCCGCGCTCGGCTCGTGCCTGCGGCGCCTGCGCCTGGAGCGCGGCGAGATACTGGTCGAGACCGCGCGCCGCGCCGGGGTCTCGCCGCAGTACCTCTCCGAGATCGAACGCGGCGTCAAGGAGCCGTCGAGCGAGATGATCGCCGCGGTCGCCGGCGCCCTGGACACCACCCTCGCCGACCTGACCCTCGCCGTCGCGACGAGCCTGCTGGCCGCCCCGGCCGGCGCCGCGCGGGCGGGGACGGCGCGGGCCGGGTCCGCCCCGGCGAGCCCGACCTGCCGCGCCGCCTACGCCCTGGCCGCCTAGCCGTCCGCGGGCCCTACACGAGGGTCGGCGTGCGCTCCTCGAGCACGTGGTCGAGGAGGCCGTATTCCAGCGCGGCCTCCGCGGTGAACACGCGGTCGCGGTCGGTGTCGGCCCGCAGCGTCGCGGTGTCCCGGCCGGTGTGCCGGGAGAGGATGCGCTCGATGTCCGCGCGCACGCGGACGACCTCGTCCGCCTGGAGGATGAGGTCCGGGATCGCGCCGCGCCCCTGCCCCATCGGCTGGTGCAGGACGACCCGGGTGTGCGGCAGCGCGGCGCGCTTGCCGGGGGCGCCCGCCGCGAGGAGCACGGCGCCGACGGCGACCGCCTGCCCCACGCACGTCGTCGCGACCTGCGGGCGGATGTAGCGGAGCGTGTCGTACACGGCGAGCATCGCGCTCGGGTCGCCGCCCTCGCAGTTGATGTAGAGCTGGATGTCGCGCTCCGGGTCGTCGGACTCCAGGTACAGCAGCTGCGCGACGAGCGCGTTCGCGACGCCCGCGTCGATGGCGGTGCCGAGGTAGATGATGCGTTCCGTCAGCAGGTGCGAGTAGACGTCCATGATGCGCTCGCCGCGGGGGTTGCGCGCGATGACGTTCGGGATCGTGTAGGTGCTCATCGGACGTTTCCTTCCGGGCGGAGCCCGGCGGGCCGGCGGCCGGCGGGCGCTATCTCCTCGAAGTCGTCGACGATGGCGTCGACGAACCCGTACTCCAGCGCCTCCCGCGCCGTGTACCAGCGGTCGTGCAGCGAGTCCTCGAAGACCCGGTCGAGGGGCTGGCCGGTGTCCTCGGCGATGAGCCCGAGGACCGTGTCGCGGGTGTGGCGCAGGTCGCCGGCCTGCAGTTCGATGTCGACGGCGGCCCCGGCGATCCCGGCGGAGCCCTGGTGCATCAGCACGCGGGCGTGCGGCAGCGCGCGGCGCTTGCCGCGGGTTCCGGACGACAGCAGGAACTGGCCCGCGCTGTAGGCGATGCCGAGCACCAGCGTGGACACGTCGCACGGGACGAGCCGCATCACGTCGCGGATCGCGAGCATCGACGGCACCGACCCGCCGGGGGAGTGGATCCACAGCGAGATGTCGGACGACGCGTCCTCCCGCGCCAGCGTGATCAGCTGCGTGGCCAGCAGCGTGCCGTTGTCGTCGTCGAGGGCGCCGTCGAGGACGAGGACGCGCTGCCGGTAGAGCTCGCTCCGTACGCGTTCGTTGAACAACGGGATTCTCTGTTCCTCGCTCATGCCTCCACTGTGCGGTGGCGCGGCCACCGCACCCGGCCCGATCTGCCCACGGCGGATCTGCTCTCAGCAGCGCGACCGCGCCGCGGCGGGCCCGCCGAGCGGCCGCCGGGCTTATTCGGAGGCTTTTTCGGCGCATCCGGAAAATGGCCTGTTTCGGGGCCCGTTAGGGACGCGTTAATTCTGGCCGCGCGCCCGCTAAGAAGCCGTCAAGATCGGTCGAACTTCGCAAAAGAGGCGATTTACTGCAAGCCGGTCCTGGAAGGGCCGCTGCGGAGAACTCTCGACAAGGAACCAACCATGAGTGACGTGGCCTTCGTGCTGCTGACGGTGGCGGTCTTCGCCCTGCTCGGCCTGGTCGTGAAGGGCGTGGAGAAGCTGTGACGGCCGAGAACGCGGTCGGGCTCGGCCTGGCCGTCCTGCTGATCGCCTTTCTGGTGGCCGCCCTCCTGTTCCCGGAGCGCTTCTGATGAGCACGACCGTCGCGGGGATCCTGTTCGTCGGATCCCTCGTGCTCGCCCTGGCCCTGGTCTACCGGCCGCTGGGCGACCACATGTACCGCGTCTACTCCGGGACGAGGCACGCGCGCGTCGAACGCGTCCTCTACCGGGCCGTCGGCGTGAAACCGGACGCCGAACAGACGTGGGCCGTGTACGCCCGGAGCGTCCTGGCGTTCTCGGTCGTCGGCGTCCTGGTGCTGTACGCGCTGCAGCGCCTGCAGAACCGCCTGCTGCTGTCGCTCGGGTTCGACCCGGTGAAGCCCGACCAGGCGTGGAACACCGCGGTCAGCTTCGTGACCAACACCAACTGGCAGTCGTACTCGGGCGAGTCGACGATGGGCCACCTGGTGCAGATGTCCGGGCTCGCCGTGCAGAACTTCGTGTCGGCGGCGGTGGGCATGGCGGTCGCCATGGCCCTGGTGCGGGGCTTCGCCCGCAAGCGGAGCGAGCACCTGGGCAACTTCTGGGTGGACCTCGTGCGCGGCAGCCTCCGGATCCTGCTGCCGATCGCGTTCGCCGGAGCGGTCCTGCTCGTCGCGGGCGGGCTCGTCCAGAACTTCGCCGCCGCCGACGACCAGGTGGTGCGCACGGTCACCGGCGGGGAGCAGGCGATCACCGGGGGACCGGTGGCGAGCCAGGAGGTCATCAAGGAACTCGGGACGAACGGCGGCGGCTTCTACAACGCCAACTCCGCGCACCCGTTCGAGAACGGCACCGCCTGGACGAACTGGCTGGAGATCTTCCTGATCCTCGTCATCCCGTTCACGCTGTGCCGGACGTTCGGCCGGATGGTCGGGCAGAACCGGCAGGGCTACGCGATCCTCGCCGTGATGGCGACGATCGCGCTGGCCGGCGTCACGCTCGTCAACGCGTTCCAGCTCGCGCACCACGGCACCGTCCCGACGGCGGTGGGAGCGTCGATGGAGGGCGTCGAGAACCGGTTCGGGGTGTCGAACTCCGCGACGTTCGCGGGCGCCACCACGCTCACCTCGACCGGCGCCGTGAACTCGTTCCACGACTCCTACACGAGCCTCGGCGGCATGGTCACCATGGTCGACATGATGCTGGGCGAGGTCGCGCCCGGCGGCGTCGGCTCGGGCCTGTACGGGATGCTGATCCTCGCCGTCATCACCGTGTTCGTGGCCGGGCTGATGGTCGGCCGGACGCCCGAGTACCTCGGCAAGAAGATCGGCTCCCGCGAGATCAAGTTCGCGGCGCTGTACTTCCTGATCACGCCCGCGCTGGTGCTCACCGGGACGGCCGTGGCCATGGCCACCGAGAGCGGGCGCGCGGCGATGCTGAACAGCGGGCCGCACGGCCTCAGCGAGGTGCTGTACGCGTTCACGTCCGCCTCCAACAACAACGGCTCGGCGTTCGCGGGCGTCACCGTCAACACCGTCTGGTACGACACCGCGCTCGGACTCTGCATGGCGTTCGGCCGGTTCCTGCCGATGATCTTCGTGCTCGCGCTGGCGGGCTCGCTGGCCCGGCAGGGCGGCGCCCCCGCCTCCGCCGGGACGCTGCCGACGCACCGGCCGCAGTTCGTCGGGATGGTCGTCGGCGTGACGATCGTCCTGGTCGCGCTCACCTTCCTGCCCGCGCTCGCGCTCGGGCCGCTCGCCGAGGGGCTGCAGTGATGACGACACAGACCGTTGAGGCGCCGGATCGGGCGCCGCGGCCGCCGGCCCGCCGCGGCGGCGGCCGGATCCGGGGCGGGCTGCTCGACCCGGCGCAGCTCGCGAGGTCGCTGCCGGACGCGTTCCGCAAGCTCGACCCGCGCACCCTGTGGCGCAACCCCGTCATGCTCATCGTCGAGATCGGCGCGGTCTCGACGACCGTGCTCGCCGCCCTCGACCCGAGCGTGTTCGCCTGGCTGATCGTGGCCTGGCTGTGGCTGACCGTGCTGTTCGCCAACCTCGCGGAGGCGGTCGCCGAGGGCCGCGGCAAGGCCCAGGCGGACGCGCTGCGCCGCGCCAAGACCGACGCGGTCGCCCGCCGGCTCCTCGACTGGACGCCCGGCACGGCCGTCCCGCGCGAGGAGCGGATCGGCGCGACCGAACTGCGGCGGGGCGACCACGTCGTGGTCGAGGCGGGCGAGACCGTCCCCGGGGACGGCGACGTCGTCGAGGGCATCGCCAGCGTGGACGAGTCCGCGATCACGGGCGAGTCCGCGCCGGTCATCCGCGAGTCGGGCGGTGACCGGTCGGCCGTCACCGGCGGGACGAAGGTGCTGTCGGACCGCATCGTCGTCCGGATCACCCAGCGGCCCGGCGAGTCCTTCATCGACCGGATGATCTCGCTGGTGGAGGGCGCGAACCGGCAGAAGACGCCGAACGAGATCGCGCTGAACATCCTGCTGGCCGCGCTGACGGTCGTCTTCCTGCTGGCCGTCGCGACGCTGCAGCCGCTCGCGATCTACTCCACGGGCAACGATCCGGGCGCCGCCGACTCCGCCGCCCTCGGCGCGGACGGCGTGACCGGCATCGTGCTGGTGGCGCTGCTGGTGTGCCTGATCCCGACGACGATCGGGGCGCTGCTGTCGGCGATCGGCATCGCGGGCATGGACCGGCTCGTCCAGCGCAACGTCCTGGCGATGAGCGGGCGGGCCGTCGAGGCGGCCGGCGACGTGAACACGCTGCTGCTGGACAAGACCGGCACGATCACCTGGGGCGACCGGCAGGCGGCCGCGTTCGTCCCGGTCGGCGGCGTCACCGAGGACGAGCTGGCGGACGCGGCGCAGTTGTCCAGCCTGGCCGACGAGACGCCCGAGGGCCGCTCCGTCGTCGTCCTCGCCAAGGAACGCCACGGGCTGCGCGAGCGGACGCCCGGGAAACCGGCGCACGCCACCTGGGTGCCGTTCACCGCGCAGACCCGGATGAGCGGTGCGGACCTGGACGAACCGGGCGGCGCCCGCGGCCTCCGCAAGGGCGCGGCGAGCGCGGTGGCCGACTGGATCCGCGAGCACGGCGGCACCGTCCCGGACGAGCTGGGCCGCATCGTGGACGGCATCTCCGCGTCCGGCGGGACGCCGCTGGTCGTCGGCGAGCGCACGGCCGGCGGGGCCCGCGTCCTCGGCGTCGTCCACCTCAAGGACGTCGTCAAGGACGGCATGCGGGAGCGGTTCGACGAGATGCGCCGGATGGGCATCCGCACCGTGATGATCACCGGCGACAACCCGCTGACCGCCAGGGCCATCGCCGACGAGGCCGGGGTGGACGACTTCCTCGCGGAGGCCAAGCCGGAGGACAAGCTCGCGCTCATCAAGAAGGAGCAGGAGGGCGGCCGGCTCGTCGCGATGACCGGCGACGGCACCAACGACGCGCCCGCGCTCGCGCAGGCCGACGTCGGGGTGGCGATGAACACCGGCACGTCCGCCGCCAAGGAGGCCGGGAACATGGTCGACCTGGACTCCGACCCGACGAAGCTCATCGAGATCGTCGAGATCGGCAAGCAGCTCCTCATCACCCGCGGCGCGCTGACCACGTTCTCGATCGCCAACGACATCGCCAAGTACTTCGCGATCATTCCCGCGCTGTTCACGGCGCTGTTCCCCGGGCTGGACGCGCTGAACGTCATGCGCCTGCACAGCCCGCAGTCGGCGATCCTGTCCGCGGTCGTGTTCAACGCGCTGATCATCGTCGCGCTGATCCCGCTCGCCCTGCGCGGGGTGCGGTACCGGCCCGGCGGCGCCGCCGAGCTGCTGTCCCGCAACCTGTACGTCTACGGGCTCGGCGGACTCGTCGCCCCGTTCATCGGCATCAAGCTCATCGACCTCGTGGTCCAGTTCCTTCCGGGGATGTCCTGACATGCGTTCGCCCATGTGGATCCGGCGGCACCTCGCCGCCGTCCGGGTCCTGCTCGTCCTCACCGTCGTGCTCGGCCTGCTCTACCCGCTCGCCGTGTTCGCGGTCGCGCAGCTGCCGGGCCTGAAGCACAAGGCGGACGGCTCGTTCGTGGAGGCGGACGGCCGGCGGGTCGGCAGCACGCTGATCGGCCAGCCGTTCACCGACGCGGACGGGAACCCGCTCGAGCGGTACTTCCAGAGCCGCCCGTCCAGCGGCGGCCACGACCCGACGGCCACCGGCGCGAGCAACCTCGGGCCCGAGGACGTCGTCGACGTCCTGCCCGACCCGGCGCTCGCCGCCGCCGGGAAGGAGGACGAGGACGCCCGGCAGAGCCTCCTGACCCTGGTCTGCGAGCGCAGTGCGCAGGTCGGGGAGCTGGAGGGCGTGGACGGTTCGCGGCCGTTCTGCACTCCGGGCGGGGTCGGCGCGGTCCTCGCGGTCTTCGGGACGCGGACGGCGTCCGGCGAGGTCCCGCACCCGACCCGGGTCGTCAGCCTGAACGAGCAGGCGGGCGTGGTGAAGGCCCCGTTCACGCCCGTCTACAAGGGCGTGAAGGTCGAGCTGGCCCGGTACGGCGAGGACTACGCGAAGGGCCTCGTGGTGCCGGTCCGGGGCGACGCGCCCGCCGACCCGGCCGTCCCGGCCGACGCGGTCACCGCGAGCGGCAGCGGCCTCGACCCGCACATCTCGCCCGCCTACGCGCGGCTGCAGGCCGACCGGGTCGCCGCGGCCCGGGGCGTCCCCGCCGCGGACGTGGCACGCCTGGTCGAGGGCCACGTGGACGGCCGCGCCCTCGGCTTCATGGGCGAGCCCACCGTGAACGTCCTCGAACTCAACATCGCCCTGGACGACCGCTACCCGGCCCGGAACTGACCCGCCGGACGGAGCGGCGGCGGGTCGCCGGACCCCCGGCGGCCCGCCACCGCGCGGTTATGCGACTCCGCTTCACCCGGTCTCATTTCCGTACCCATTTCGTAGGACCCTTCCCTTTCGGCCGACAATGCCGGTCGCGTGGCGACGCCTTGCCGCCGGGCCGTCCATGACGTGCGCGTTCTTTCCGGCCACTGATCCTTCACGTGGGGGAAACCGTTCTGCCTTGTACCGGACCCCGCCGATACCGATTCGGGCTTGAGCGACGACCGCGGGCGCTGTTAGCTTCACCCGGTGGGCGACAAGCGTGCACAGGCGGCGGCGATCGCGGATTTCGCGGCGGCTCTGCGCGAGTTGCGCAACTCGGTCGGCAACCCGCCTTTCCGGGAGATGTCGGGACGGTCCGGGGCGATCTCCCATACGACCTTGCACGAAGCCACGAAGGGCAACAAACTCCCGAGCTGGGGCACCACCGTCGAGTTCGTGAAGGCGTGCGGCGGCGACCCGGCCGACTACCGGGACCGCTGGGAGAGCGCGAACCGGACGGTCCGGTCCGCGACCGCCAAGGGGGCCTCGGCCGCCGCAGACACCGCCGAGCCCGCGCCGGACGTCCCGACCACCGAAACCGTCCAGGACGCGGCCGTCGTGCAGGACGCCGACACCGTGCAGGACGCCGACACCGTGCAGGCTTCGGACGCGCCCCCGCCCCCGCCCGGCGAGATCGCGGGCGGTGCGGGCGACGGCGTGCCCGCCGCCCCCGTGTCCGGGCGGTGGGGACGTCTCCGGCCGTCCCGCGCCGCCGCGGCGGCGCTCGCCACGGCGGCCGTCGGGATGGGCACGGTGGCCCTCGTCGTGGTCGTCGTCAATCGCGGTTCCGCCGCGGACGGGAACGGGCCGGAGCCGTCCGGCGCCCGGCCGGCGAAGGCCGCGCCGTCCCCGGCCGACTGCCCGGTGCGCGCGACCAACCCGCCGCCGGCCCCGCCCGCGCACAAGGGGGACGCGGCCACGTTCATCACGGACGTGACGCTGCCCGACTGCACGCCCGTCGGCGCCCGCAGGACCGTGACGAAGGTGTGGCGGATCAAGAACGCCGGGACCGTGCCGTGGGAGGGGTATTCGCTGCGCCGCCTCGACCTCCCGCAGCGCGCCGACCAATGCCAGACCATCTCCGACGTGCCGATCGACGACACGGAACCGGGAGAAATGGTCGACATCCGGGTCGACATCGCCACGCCGAAGAAGCCGGGTTTATGTTACGTGCGCTTCAAGATGGTGGACTCCGCCGGAAAGGTGGCGTTTCCCGGGAGCCGGCCGGTCAACTTCCAGGTCATCGTCCAGGGGCCCCGGTTCCCCGTCGTGGACGACACGGCGGGGAGCCGGGGCCGGTGATCCGCGGGATCACGGAATCGGGGGATCAGGAAAGGACGATCCCGCTGTAGTAGGACTTGAGGATCCTGGAGTGGTTCCAGCCCGCGTTCGCCTTGTCACGGGAGCCGTACTGCGACATCCAGTCGCCGTTGACCCAGGCGCCGCACGCCGTCGTCGTGGCGCAGTAGTGGGCCTGGAGGATCTTCCCGCCCCGGGTCATCCGGGTGTTCCACGTGGCGTCCACCGCGGCGCTCGTCGACGCCTTCGCCGAGCCCGGCCGGTAGACCTGGCTGGACGTGGTGTCGTAGACGTCGAAGCACTGGCCGCCCGGCGTCTTGCGCGTCGAGTGCAGCGCCCAGTACCAGCCGAAGCTCTTGACCGCCATCGCCCCGGCCCGCAGGGACTCCGTCGGCCAGCTCGGCACCCACTCGTTGGGCAGGACGTTCTTGACGTAGGTCTTGAAGTCCACCCGGTCCACACGGTTCAGCGACACCCGGTACACCAGGATCGTCGTGGGCAGTTTGCTGTGCGTCCCGTCGGTCTTGCAGCCGGTCGGCGGCGTGGAGTCCAGGAACCGGTGCGAGGCGTTCTGGTTCTTGAGGGTGGCGTTCAGGTTGCCCTTGGCCCCAGGCTTGAAGTCCTGGTAGGCGCCGCCGTAGTTGCTGTTGTAGTAGACCCGGACGGTCTTGCCGCTGCGGTTCCAGGCGGACGCGGCCTCGTTCTTGACGCACTCGCCCTTGCCGTTGCCCGGGCCCTTGAAGTCGTAGCAGGAGGGCTGCTGGGTGCCGTAGTCGGCGACGGAGCCGGTGAAGTCCGAGACCGAGCCCTCGTTGCCGCTGTTGAAGTAGTAGCAGAACTCGCCGCCGTCGCAGACGCCGTCGCGGCCCGCCGCCGACGCGGTCGCCGCCGGGACGAGGATCGTCCCGCCGAGCAGCGCCGCGGCGGCCACTGCGACCAGCCGCGGGACGAGCCGCGGGACCAGCCGTCCGGTTCGTGTCGACACAGTCGTCATCCTCTTCTGCCGGGTGGCGTTATCGGACGTTGTAGCCCTGCGACTGCCAGAACGAGTTCGGGTTCGGGTTGTCGAGGACCGGGTCGCCGACGCTCTTGGCCGCGTGCGTCTGCCGTCCGGGACGCATCTCGACGTGCGTGTGCGCGCCCGAGCTGGACGACACCCCGCGCCACGACTCGTCCGCGATGATCTCACCGCGGCTGATCGCGTCGCCCACGCTCACCCCGGACCGCGGGGCCGTGTGCAGGTAGATCACCGTCTTGTTGAGCGAGGAGTTGTAGACGGAGACCGTGGAGAGCCCGCCGCTGCCGGTGGCCCCGCGCGCGACGTAGATGACCGTGCCGCTCACCAGGGCGTGGACGTCCGAGCCGACGCCGCGGGCGAAGTCGATGCCCTCGTGCCGGCCGGGGGTGTTCTCGTAGCCGTCGAAGGCGGCGGTGAGCCGGCCGCCGCTCGCCTTGTAGAGCGCGTACGACATGTTCGTCCGCGACGACGGCGAGAACTGGTGCGAGGCGTTCTGGTTCTTGAGGGTGGCGTTCAGGTTGCCCTTGGCGCCCGCCTTGAAGTCCTGGTAGGCGCCGCCGTAGTTGCTGTTGTAGTGGACGCGGACGGTCTTGGTGCTGCGGTTCCAGACCGAGGCGGCGTTGTTCTTGATGCACTGGCCCTTGCCGTTGCCCGCGCCCTTGAAGTCGTAGCAGGAGGGCTGCTGGGTGCCGTAGTCGGCGACGGAGCCGGTGAAGTCGGAGACCGACCCCTGATTGTTGCTGTTGTAGTAGTAACAGAACTCGCCGGTTTCGCACACGCCGTTGCGGGCCGCCGCCGAGGCGGGCGCCGCGAGGACGGACGCCGCCCCGCCGAGCGCGATCGCGGCGGTGGACACGGTGAGGATCCTGGTGAACGTGCTCATGCTGGTCTCCTTGCTGTTCGCGGACTGCGACCGTCGGACGGACGGACGGGTGAACGGGCGGGGCGGACGGGGCGGGGGTCAGCGGCGGCGGTACTCCTCCCAGGTGCGGATGGTCACCTTCGGACCGTCGTCGGGGCCGCGGCGGGCGAGCCCGTCCAGGCCGAGGTAGTAGTCGCCCACCTGGTGCTGGGCCTGGCCGGAGAGGTCGGTGTCGCTGATGGCGACCGCGTGGACGTGCCACGGCCAGTCGCCCTGCGCGGGGCTGCGCACCCAGGCGGCGAAGCCGACCCGGCGCAGTGCGCGGGCGGCCGCGGTGCGGTCGGCGGGGCCCATCCCCGCGACCGAGATGTCGACGGCGCCGCCGCCGTCGTGCGTCCCCGCGGACGTCGGGTCGCCGCCGGGGTTGTACGAGCCCTGCTCGAGGACGAACGCGCGGCCGAACAGCCGCTCCGCCTCGGCGAGCATGCTCCGCGTCCGGGTGTTGACGACGACGCCGCCGGTGGACACCCGTTCGCCCGGCCCGATGACGCGGGTGACCCGGAAGCGGCCGGCCCCGAGTTCGGCGAGCGACGTCTTCCCCGGCAGCCCGCTGGCGTCCAGGCCGGTGTAGCCGAGCGACTTCTGGTACTTCGCGTATGCGGCGATCGTCGTGGTGCCGAAGTACCCGTCGACCCACTTGGCGTCGAGCAGGCGGCGGTCGCGCAGCGCCTGCTCGACGAGCAGCACGCTCGCCTCGGCGCCGGGCGTCCGGGTGTCGTCGGCCCTGCGCGGGTCGATCTGGGCGGCCTTGACGGTGGCCTCCATGTCCACGCTCGGCAGGGCGGCGGCCCGCGCGGCGGGCGTCCCGTGCGTCGCGAGCGGAAGGGCGAGCAGTCCCGCCGCGGCGAGCGCGGCGGTGGCGAAGGCGGACGGTCGGAAGGGCAGCTTCATCGGTTCCCCTGGATGCGGGAGCTGGGGGCGAAGCCCATGGCGGATCCACCGTCACCGACCGCTCACGGATGCACAAGAAGATCGTTGTTGTCAGCTTGTCCGCGGCGCCGTTCCGTACGGTCGCGCGCGTCATCTGACAGCCGGAGCCCCTGCCGGAGCGGGGATCGGGGCCGCTGCGAGAGTGCTACTTCCGCGTGATGTAAATTAGATTTCCGAACATCGCGACGATCGGAGCCGGGCATGACGGGACCAGCCGCCGACGTGTGGACGGTGATGTCGACGGCGCGGACGATCCGCCGGTTCACCGGCGAGCCGGTCGACGACGCGACGCTGGGGCGCTGCCTGCGCGCCGCGACGTGGGCGCCGTCCGGGGCGAACGCGCAGCAGTGGCGGTTCGTCGTGCTCCGCTCGCCGGAGGCGCGCGCCGCCGTCGCGAAGGCGGCGGCGGAGGCCCTCCGGGTGATCGAACCCGTCTACGGGATGACCCGCCCGGACGACGGGGACGACGGCCGCCGCGCGCGGGCCGACCGCGCGGTGTACGAGCTGCACGACCGCGCGGGCGAGTTCACGTCCGTCCTGTTCACGCAGAAGCGCTTCCCGACGGCGTCGGAGCTGCTGCTGGGCGGGTCGATCTACCCCGCGATGCAGAACTTCCTGCTCGCCGCGCGCGCCCAGGGCCTCGGCGCCTGCATGACGAGCTGGGCGTCCTACGGCGGCGAACCGCTCCTGCGCGCGGCCGTCGGCGTCCCGGACGACTGGATGCTGGCGGGGCACATCGTCGTGGGCCGCCCCCGCGGCAACCACGGCCCCGTCCGCCGCCGCCCCGTGACGGACGTCGTCTACCTGGACCGGTGGGACGAACGCGACGGCCTCGACCTCGACCCGTCCTGACCCGCCCGGTCCCGGGACGTCCTCAGAGGGTGCGCAGGCCGCGGTCGGCGAAGGCGATCAGCCATTCGAAGCTCTCGTCGACGTCGGCGCTCCACTGGAAGCCGCCGCCCGACTGGAGCGTGGCGAAGCCGTGGAAGAGGCTGCGGAGCAGGCGCAGCGCGTGGTCCACGTCGGCCTCCCCGATCTCGTAGCCGCGCAGGACCGCCATGAACGCGCCGAGCAGCCGCGCGCCCGCGGCGGCCATCGGGTCGTCCGGGCCGGACGGCTCCACGCCGATCGTCGCGGCGTACCGGCCGGGGTGCTCGAGGACGAACGCGCGGAACGCGCGGGCCGCGGCGGCGAGGGCGTCGCGGCCCGCGTACCCCTGGATCGCGCCGCCGACGGCGTCGGCCGCCTCGCCCAGCGCCAGGGCCGCGATGCGCCGGTTCAGGTCCTCCTGGCCGTTGACGTGCTTGTACAGGGACGGGGTCCGCACGCCGACCCGCTGGGCGACCATGCTCATCGTGAGGCCGGCGAAGCCGACCTCGTCGGCGAGGTCGGCGCCCGCCGCGACGACGGCCGCCGCGTCCAGTCCGGCCCTAGGCACGGGCGTCCGCCGAGCGGAGGAAGTCGAGCACGAGCGAGGCCGTCCGGTCGGGGAACTGGTCGTGGGGGTAGTGCCCGGCGCCCTCGATCATCTCGAGGCGGCCGAGGCCGGACGGCAGGGCGTCCACGATCGCCGCCCCCTCGGCGCGCGGGTCCGCCCAGTCGGGGTCGAGGGTGCCCATCACCACCAGGACCGGGCTGCGGACGTCGCCGAGGTGCGCGCCCGCGTCGGTCGGGGCGCTGCGCCCCATGCGCTGCATGGCCTTCATCCGGCCGGGCTCGCGCATCAGGGCGTCGATGCGGCGGAGCCGCTCGTCCCAGTCGTCCGGCTTCGTGCCGGGGTAGGCGACGTCGAGGTAGGAGCGCCACAGCGGCAGGCTGCCGAGCGCGCCCGTGCCGAGCAGCCGCAGCATGCCCCGCCGGAACCGCTTCACCCGCAGGTCGCCGAGCCGGACGGACTGCTTGCGGGTGAACGGCGCCAGCTCGACGACCGCGGTGACCAGCTCGGGCGCCCGCGCCGCGGCGATGGTGGCGGCGCCGCCGGAGACCGAGTGGCCGACGAGGACGGCCGGGCCGCCCAGGTGGCGGATCACGGCGAGCAGGTCGCCGGCGATGGCGGTGCGGCTCCAGTCCGGCCAGTCGACGCTGGACTCGCCGCAGCCGCGCAGGTCGACCGCGGCGACCCGGTGGCCCGCCGCCACCAGCGCCGGGATCATCGCGCGGTACGCGGCGCGGCTGTCGCCCATGCCGTGCGCGAGGACGATCAGCGGGCCGGATCCCGCCACCTCGTATGCGATCGTGCCGCCGTCGACGGCGAGGTACTCGGTCATGACGCCTCCATGGCTAAGAGCATTAGCTAAAAGCTAATGTCATTCGCCGACGGTGTCAACACCCGCCGGGTCATGTTCGGCGGCGATGCGGGAAGAGGTCCCACGCGGTGATCGTTGTAGGGGACCCGGGGACGGACGGGCGGGCGCGGCGGCGCCCGCGGGAGGGGGACGAGCTCATGGCGGACCGTGCACCGGGCACCGGTTGAGCGTCCGACCATGGCACGCGGATCCGGCGACTACACGGGGCGGACGCAGTGCGGGGGCGACGCCCGCACCCCGCTGCGGGACTTCCTGCGCACCGAGACCGGAAGCGCGGCCGTCCTGGTGGCGGCGGCGGTCGCCGCGCTCGTCTGGGCCAACGCGGCGCCCGCGGCGTACGAGGCGTTCTGGGGCACGCACCTGTCCGTGCGGCTCGGCGCGCACGGGATCTCGCTCGACCTGACCGAGTGGGTCAACAGCGGGCTCATGACCCTGTTCTTCTTCGTCGTCGGGCTGGAGGCCCGCCGCGAGTTCGACATGGGGGAACTGCGCGAGCGCCGGCGGCTGGCCCTGCCGCTCGCCGCCGGGCTCAGCGGCATGGTCGTGCCGATCGTCCTGTACCTCGCGATCAACGCGGGGCACGGCACCGAGCAGGGGTGGGGCGTGGCGATGTCCACCGACACCGCGTTCGCCCTCGGCCTGCTGGCCGTCGTCGGCCGCCGCCTGCCGCCGGGCCTGCGGGTCTTCATCCTCACGATGAGCGTCGTCGACGACTTCCTGGCCCTCGCCGTCATCGCCGTCGCCTACGGCGACCGCCTCTCCGTGCCCGCGCTCGCCGCCGCCGCCGTCGCGTTCGCCGCCATCCTGCTCGTGCGGCGCCTCGGCGTGCACCGGGGCGCGGTCTACGCGCTGCTCGGCGTCGTCTTGTGGGCCGCGCTCCTCGAATCGGGCGTCGACCCGATCGTGACCGGGCTGGCCATGGGGCTGCTCACCTACGCCCACCCGGCGCAGCGCGCCGACCTGGAGCAGGCCAGCGGGCTGTTCCGGCTGTTCCGCGAGCAGCCCACCCCCGAACTCGGACGGGACGTGCGCGCCCGCATCGCGTCGGCGATCTCCCCGAACGACCGCCTGCAGCGCATGTACCACCCGTGGACGAGCTACGTGATCGTCCCGGTGTTCGCGCTGGCCAACGCCGGGATCGACGTCGGCGGCGGGGAGCTGGCGCGGGCCTTCACCTCGCCCGTGACCCTCGGCGTGCTCATCGGGTACGGCGTCGGCAAGCCGCTCGGCGTCGTCGCCGCGGCCGCGCTGACCACCGCCGCGTCCCGCGGGCGCATCCGGATCCCGATCGGCTGGGGAGCGCTGACCGCGGGCGGCACGCTGTCCGCGGCCGGGTTCACCGTCTCCCTCCTCATCGCGACGCACGCCTTCCACGGCGAGCACCTGGACGACGCCAAGATCGGCATTTTGAGCACGCTCGTGCTCGCGTTCCTGACGTCCCGGCTCGTCACCGCCGTGATCGCCGTCCTGCCGCCCGAGCCGCGGCTCCGCGCGCTGCTGGGGAAGGCGGAGGCGATCGTCGACCTGGCCGTGCCCGTCGACCCCGACCACGATCACGTGCGCGGACCGCGGCACGCCCCGGTGACGATGGTCGAGTACGGCGACTACGAGTGCCCCTACTGCGGGCGCGCCGAACCCGTCGTCCGCGAACTCCTCGCGGAGTTCGGGGACGACGTGCGCTACGTCTGGCGGCACCTCCCGCTGACCGACGTCCACATCCACGCGCAGCTCGCCGCCGAGGCCGCGGAGGCCGCCGCGCGCCAGGGCCGCTTCTGGGAGATGCACGACGCGCTGCTCGCCCACCAGGGCGCCCTGCGCGCCGGCGACCTGCGCGCGCACGCGGCCCGCATCGGCCTGGACGTCGCCCGCTTCGACCGGGACATGGCCGCCCGCGCCGGCGTCGCCCGCGTCGCCGCGGACGTCGAGTCGGCCGACCTCAGCACCGTCGCGGGCACACCCACCTTCTTCGTCAACGGGCGTCGGCACCACGGCGCCTACGACATCGCGAGCCTGTCCGCCGCGATCCGCGCCGCCCGCGAGCGCGCCGCCCTCACCGGCTGACGGGCCGGCGGGGTGAGGGGCGTCACCGGCGCCGGACCGCGTGCCCGCCGCGCGGCTCGGCCGTGGTGCTCTCCGTCACACGCCCTCCGGTGATCCGTGGGATGTCGGAGCGCCCGGTCGGCCCGGTTTGCGCGGGCTCCTGCGCGCGTCCGGACGGCGGCGGAGGCGGGCGGAACGGGCCGTGTCCGGGCGGATCGGGGCGGGTGGGAAAAGATCGGGAAGAACATCCTGCGGGTGGGTGTTGGTAAGTCCTTGGAAGCTGCTTGACCAGGGAAAAGATCGCTTTTGGTCGGGTTTGCTTTCCTGGGGATGGTTGGTACCTTCAACCTGAACCTCGCAGCAGTTCGAATGCTGCGGTCGGCCGTGCCAGGGATGCGGCCGTCGTCGCGGAGCGGATCACGCACGCGACGCGCGCCAGGAACGCGCGCCTCTTCCAGAGCAGTCGCTCAGAAAATCCCAGAGCCATCGCTCAGCGAAATCTGACAATCCAGCGCCGTATCGCGGCGCGCAGGCCGAGTCCGCACGAGGCCCTGAGGGCCGAGCGGAGCCGGGGACCCGAGTACCAGGGGTGAATCGGCGCGTCCCGAGCGCGCCGTAGGGCTCTTCCATGCCCGAATCCGTCAGCTAACCCGGTAGGCGCCATGGGAGACAAGGAGATTCCCTGCATGACCGGTCGTTTCGATCGTATTAGCGAGTCCGTGAAGCGTCTCAACCCTCAGTCCGCCGTGCAGCGGCTGGCCCCCGTCGCGGCCGTCAAGCGGCTGAGCGCGGAGGAGCGGGCCGTCGGCGTCGCCGTCGGCGCGGTGCTGGCCGGCACCGTCGGGCTCGCCACGTTCCACCCGCTCGGCGGGGCCGACGCGGCCACCGAGGCGCACGGCGCGGCCGGCGGCGGCGCCGTCGCGGTGGCGCAGAACTCCGCGAAGACGGAGGCGTCGGGCGCGATGACCGCGGCCGAGGCCAAGGCCGAGGGCTGGAAGGTCCCGCCGCGCGCCGTCGAGGCGTCCGAGGTGATCGACCTGGCCAAGGAGCAGGTCGGCATCCAGGAGGAGGGCCCGGGCGACATGACCAAGTTCCACGACTGGTACGTCTCGACGCCGCACGCCGAGGCGACCGCGGCCCGCGACGGCGGCTTCTCCGTCGACGCCTACAAGGGCGCCCAGTGGTGCGACATGTTCGTGTCCTGGCTCGGCTCGCAGACCGGCGTCAAGAACATGGGCTGGGACGCCTACACCGTCCAGCACGCGAGCTGGTTCAAGGACGAGGGCCGCTGGGGCCAGAAGGCCAAGCCCGGCGCGGTCGTCTTCTACGACTGGAGCGCGGGCTCCGGCGGCGACATCGGCGCCATCGACCACGTCGGCATCGTCGAGAAGGACAACGGCGACGGCACCATCAGCACCATCGAGGGCAACGTCGACAACTCCGTCCAGGAGAAGACCCGCGACAAGGGCCAGGTCGTCGGCTACGGCTACCCCGACTACGCCTGATCCCCCGATCACGCCCGAAGGCGCCCGGCATCCCGCCGGGCGCCTTCGGCGTCTCCGGACGGCCCCCGGACCCGGGCGCGGTGCCGGGTCACCCGTCCAGCGCGGGGACGACGGACGCCAGGAACGCGCGCAGGCCGTCCTGGACGTCGACGGTCTCGCGGTCGTAGAGCCACTGGGCCTGCAGGCCGTTGAGCAGGGCGATCGTCATGGTGGCGAGGGTCTCCGGCGGAAGCCGCGAGTGCAGTTCGCCGCGTTCGTCCAGGGCGGTGAAGGCGGCCGTGAAGAAGCGGCGGAGCCTGCCGTAGCGGTCGGCGTAGTAGGCGTGCGCGGGATGGTGCGGCGACGTCGCCTCGCCCGAGATCACGCAGTGCAGCTCCAGCAGGCCCGGGCTGTGCGCGTTGTCGGCCGCCACCGCGAGCATGCCCCGCAGCGCCTGCAGCGGCTCCCCGGCGGGGTCGCGCCCGCCGGCCGCCGCCAGCAGGCCGGCGCTGCGTTCGCCGCGGAACTCCAGCACCGCGAGCAGCAGGTCCTCCTTGCGGGGGAAGTGGTGCAGCAGCCCGGTGTAGCTGATGCCGGCGCGCTTGGCGACGTCCTTCATCGTGGCGCCGTAGAAGCCGGTCTGCGCGAAGGCGTCCACGCACGCCTCCAGCACGCGGCGCCGGATCGCCGCCGACTTCGCGTACGGGCCGCGGGGCGTCCGAGAGGCCATGGCGTTCCCCCTCCATCCGATCGGCACGGGACCCCCACACTCTCCACCGGCCGGCCCCGGGACGGCCACATCGCGGCCGGGGCGCCGCGCCGCCCGCGGGTACGCTGGCGGGCATGCCGACCCTGCACGAGGAGGTCCTCGCCAAGCTCGGACCGCTGATCATCTCGGGGGCGCTCGAGCCGGGGTCGAAGGTCAACCTGGAGTGGGTGCAGCAGGAGTTCGGCGTCTCCCGGACGGTCGCCCGGGAGGCGGTGCAGGTGCTCGCGTCGATGCGGCTGGTCGCCAGCCGCCGCCGCACCGGCGTCACCGTCCTGCCGGAGGACGAGTGGGACTCCTTCGACCGCGCCGTGATCAGGTGGCGGCTCGGCGGGCCGGAACGGGACGTCCACCTGCACCAGCTCTCGCAGCTGCGCACCGCGATCGAGCCGCCCGCCGCCGCGCTGGCCGCCCGGTACGCGGACGCCCGGCAGCGGGACCGGATCGTCGAGCTCGGGGCGGCGATGGAGACGGCGGGCGCGGCCGGCGACCTGGCCACGTTCCTCGAGCACGACATCGCCTACCACCGGCTGCTGCTCGAGGCGTCGGGGAACGTGATGTTCGCCGGTCTCGCCCACGTCGTGGAGGAGGTGCTGCGCGGGCGCACGCGGCACCGGCTGATGCCGGCGCGGCCCAAGCCGGAGGCGCGCCGGCTCCACCTCGTGGTGGCCGAGGCCGTCGCCGGCCGCGAGTCCGAGGTGGCGCGGGCCGCGATGACCGCGATCTGCGTCGAGGTCGCCGACGAGATGGGCCGGCTGGGCGGCCACGGCGCCCCGTCCTGACCGGCGCCCGCCCCCACCGGAACTAGACGACCAGCCAAAGAAGCGAGGCGATCGCGAACACCGACAGGCCGAGCGTCGTCTCCAGGACGGTCCAGGTCTTGAGCGTGGTCTTCTCGTCCATCCCGAACAGGCGGCTCACCAGCCAGAAGCCCGAGTCGTTCACGTGCGACAGGACGGTCGCGCCCGCCGCGATGGCGACCACGAGCAGGACCAGCTTGACGTCGCCGAGGCCGGCGTCCGCGACCGCCCCGGCGATCAGCCCGCCGGTCGTGGTCAGCGCGACGGTGGCCGAGCCCTGCGCGACGCGCAGCAGGGTCGCGATGATGAACGCCTGCAGGATCAGGGAGATGCCGAGGTCGGACAGGCTCCCGCTCAGCGCGTCGCCGATGCCGCTGAGCTCCAGCACCCCGCCGAACATGCCGCCCGCGCCGGTGATCAGGATGATCGCGCACACCGGCCCGAGGGCCTGGTCGACGATCCCGCTGACGGTCGCCATCGACGCGTTGGGGCGGCCGAGCACCAGGATCGCGGCGATGACCGTGATCAGCAGCGCCACCGGGGTGATGCCGAGCAGGCTCAGGTAGTCGACCCAGGCCTGGCCCTCGGCGAGCACGCCGCTGTCGACCAGCGTCGTGAGCACCGTGTTGAAGGAGATCAGCACCAGCGGGATGAGCAGCAGGACGAGGACCGTGCCGAAGGACGGCGGCCGCCAGTCGGCGTCCTCGGCCTTGTCGCCGTTCCGCACCTCGCCGAAGATGACGTCCGGCACCGACACGTGGACCCTGGCGGCGAGGAACCGGGACACCAGCATGACGCCGACGTACCACGCGACCACCGCGATCGGGAGGCCGATGAGCAGCGTGAGCCCGACGTTGGCGCCGATCAGGTTCGCCGCCGCGACGGGACCGGGGTGGGGCGGGACGATCGCGTGCATCGCGGCGAACGCGCCCGCCGCGGGCAGCGCGTAGTACAGCACGGACCCGCCGAAGCGCCGCGCCACGGTGAGGATGATCGGGACGAAGACGACGAGCCCGGCGTCGAAGAAGATCGGGAACCCGAACAGCAGCGACGCGACGCCCAGCGCCAGCGGGGCGCGTTTCTCGCCGAACCGGCCGATGAGAGTGTCCGCGAGCGTCTGCGCGCCGCCGGTCACCTCCAGCAGCCGCCCGAGCATGACGCCGAACGCCACCAGCAGCGCGACGCCGCCGATCGTGTCGGCGAACCCGTACATCAGCACGTCCGGGATGTCGCCGGGCTCGAACCCGACGGCGACGGCCGTCAGCACGCTCACCAGGACCAGGGACACGAAGGCGTGCAGCTTCACCTTCATGATCAGGAAGAGCAGCACCGCCACGGCGCCCGCCGCTATCAGCAACAGCGTGACGGTGCCGAACTGCGGCTCGATCGCTTCCACGGCGCCTCCGTCCGTCCGACCCGCCCGTCGTCGGGCGGCGTACGCACACCTTGCCGCAAAGGTAGTACCTTTACAAGACCCGGCGTGTTTCGCCGTTCCGGCCGGTCACCGGCCCTTTCGCCGGTCCGCCGCGTCGAGCAGCAGCCGCGCCGCGACCCGCGCCCCGTCCGTGCGGATCCGTCCGGCCAGCGCCTTCGCCCGCGCCCGGGTCTCCGGCTTCAGGGCCGTTGCGAGCGCGGCCGACAGGGACTCGCGGGTCGGCACCGGGCCGAGGTGTGCCGCGCCGACGCCAAGCTCGGCGACCCGGCCGGCCCAGTACGGCTGGTCGCCCATCTGGGGCACCACCACCTGGGGCGCGCCCGCCCGCGCCGCCGCGGTCGTCGTGCCCGCGCCGCCGTGGTGGACGACCGCCGCCACCCGCCCGAACAGCTCCTGCTGGTTCACCTCGCCGACGGTGCGGCAGTCGTCCCGGTCGTCGATCGCCGACAGGCCCGCCCACCCGCGGGCGAGGACGACGCGGCGGCCGTGCGCCCGGACGGCCTCGACGGCCGTGCGGGCGGCGTCCGCCGGGGCGGGCAGGCTGCCGAACCCCACGTACACCGGCGGGGCCCCGGCGTCCAGGAACGCCCGGAGGCCGTCCGGCAGCGGGCGGTCGTCCGGCAGGATCCACGCGCCGGTCTGGACGACGTCCAGGTCCGCCGGTTCGCGCCAGGGGGCCAGGACCGGGTCCGCCGCGAGCAGCGGGCGGTCGCCGAGCATGTAGGCGCGGACGTCGCCCACCGGCGGCAGGCCGACGGACGCCCGGCCGGCGTTGAGCGCCGCGCCGAAGACCGCGTTGTAGTTCCGGACGGACAGCTCGTCCAGCTCCCGCCGGTCGGTCACCTCCGGCGGGATCGGACGGCCCGGCAGCGGCGTCGGCCGGTGGTGCGGCGACGGCAGGAAGAGCGGGCAGTGGCTCACGTGCACGGCGACGGCGCCGAGCCGCTCGGCCACCGTGCGCGCGCCGACCGCGGCGGGCACCAGGCCGGACACCACCATCGCGTCGCAGCCCCCGGCGGCCGCGGCGCCGAGTTCGTCCAGCTGCGTCGCGATCAGGTCCCGCGCGAACCGGGGCACGTCCGCCGCCGACGGCCGTTCCCCGTGCGCGATCGCGCGCGCCGGCGGCCCGACCGGCACCAGCGGCACTCCCGCCTCGGCCAGCCGGCCCGCGCAGTCCGGCGGCGCGCACACCACCGCCTCGGCGCCGAGCTCCCGCAGCCGCACCGCCAGCGCGGCCAGCGGCTCGACGCCCCCGCGCGAGTCGTACGTCGACAGCAATACCCGCATTTCGATTCCCCGTTTCCGCAGGTTCCGGCCTCGGGCGACGATTCTGCGGCACCGCCCGGGTCTTGCCGCAAGCCCCCGGGTGCGCTATAGATTGAAAATGGCGAGAGGTGTCCATTCCCCTCGTATTCGCGACCTCGCATTCACGAATGGGCGCGCGCGGAAAAGGCGTCCGCGAGGAGCGTTCAGGTCGCTTCCAGGGTGAGAGTCCGGGCGACGGACCGGCGGGCTGCGAGGCGGGCCGGGACGGCGGTGAGCACGGCCGTCACGGGCAGGGCGGCGAGCGCGGCGGCGAGCAGCAGCCAGCGGGCGGCCAGACCGTGTTCCCGGCGCTGAAGGGCAGGCACAAGACGAGGCCCATGGGGATGCCCGCGAGGGCGCCGGGCAGCGTCGGCAGCAGTTGCGCGGCGGACAGCCCGGCGGTGATCTGCGCGGGCGTCGCGCCGAACGTGCGCGCTACGGCCATCGTCGGCCGGGCGTCCTGCGCCGTCGTCCAGGTGACGGCGACGGTGTTGACGGCGGCGAGGACGATCAGCGCGAGGGTGACGGCCAGGATGACGTGGCGTTCCTGGGCGTCCCGCAGCGCGGTCGCCATCGCCGAGCCCGGATACCCCTTCGTCGGCTGGGCGTAGATCACCAGCAGGCCGATCACCGTGGTCATCGTGAAGGCGGTGTTGCAGGCGTGCAGGAAGGCGCGGCCGGGGCGGCGGGCGACCAGCCGCAGCCCGAGCAGGAGCGGGGTCGGCAGCAGCGCCGACACCCGCGTCAGCCGGGCCCGCTGCGCGGGCGGGCGGGCCCCGTCGGCGAGGGCGCCGACCGTGTCGGTGCGCAGGGCCCGCACGGTCGGGCCGAGGGTGGTCAGGACGGCCGCCGCCAGGGCGACGACGGTCGTGACGGCGACGGTGTCGCCGGACGGCCCGATCGCGGTGGTGATCAGGCTCCCGCTGGGATTCACGACGGCGGGCCCGGCCAGCCGCGCGGCGAGCAGGCCGAGGACGTCCGCGACGAGCGCCAGGGCGAGGTACTCGGCGAACAGGACGGCGGCGACGAGGCGGGGCGTGGCGCCGATCGCCTTGAGCAGCCCGACCCGGCGGGTCTGCCGCACGGCGCGTCCCGCGGCCAGCGTGGCGACGCCGCCGATGGCGAGGAAGGCGAGCAGCCAGCTCCCGATGGCCAGGATCGGCTTGCTGCCCCGGAGGATGACCTCGTCCTGCCCGGCGATCATCTCGGCGGACGCGAAGTGCGTCCAGGTGTCCGCGAACTCCGGGCCGAGCGGGGGATCGTCCCGGGTCAGCCGCTCGGCCGCGCCGGGATCCCGCAGCCTCAGGTAGGCGAAGGAGGTGACCGGGACGTCGTCGGACGACGCGAGCGCGCGGGTGTCCGGTTCGGCCAGCCAGACCAGGCCGCCGCCGTCGCTCGGCCCGCCGCCCGGGCCGATCCCGATCGCCCACGGGTAGACCGAGCGGGCCGCGGTCACCGCGATCCCGACGACGGGGTACGTGCGCCCGGCGACGGTGACGTCGTCGCCGACGCGGACGTCCAGCGCGGTGGCGAACCCGCGTTCGAGCACGGCCCCGCCGGGCCGGACCCAGCGGCCCGAGGTCACCAGCGGACGGTCGACCGGGCCCGGCTTCCCCGCGACGGCGTGCACGACCGCCGCGCCCGTGGCGCCGTGCGCCGTGAGCGACGTGTGGTACTGGCGGTGGGGGCCGCTGTGCGCGACCACCTCGGGCGCGTCCGCCAGGGACTCCAGGGCCCGGACGGTGGCCCGGTCGGCGCCGGGCGAGTACGCGGCGACGTCCGGTCCGGCCGTGGCCGCCCGAGTGTGCTCGTAGAGCTTCCCGGTGGCGCCGTGCATCGACAGGCCGAGGCTCAGCATGGCGGTGGCGGCGGTGATCGAGACGAGGAGGAACGCGGCCTGGGCGGGGTGCCGGCGCACGTCGGCCAGGACGAGGCGGAAGACGAGCAGGAAGCGGCCCACGGCGTTCGATCTCCTCATGCCTAACGGTTAGCCAATAGATAGCGGTCGGCCGCGACGGGTGTCAAAGCCGGTGCTCGCGCGGTCAGCCGGGCTCGACGATCCGGTTCTCCCACGCCCACGTGACGATCCCGACCCGGTTGCGCACCCCGAGCTTGGCCTGGATGCCCGACAGGTGGCTCTTGACCGTGCTCACCGAGATGAACAGTTCCGCCGCGATCTCCTGGTTGGTCCGGCCGCGCGCCAGGGCCCGGACGACCTCCAGCTCGCGGTCCGACAGCGGCGGGGGCCGCACGTCGCGCGCCGGTGCCGCGGCGGACGCCAGGTGCCGCAGCAGCCGGACCGTGACGGCCGGCGAGACCAGCGCCTCGCCGTTGCGGGCGGCCCGGACCGCCTCGACGAGCAGGGCGGGCCCGGCGTCCTTGAGGACGAAGCCCGCCGCGCCGCCGCGCAGCGCCCCGTACACGTACTCGTCCAGGTCGAAGGTGGTGACGACGACGACCCGCAGCGGGTCGCGCACCCGCGGCCCGGCCAGCGCGCGGGTCACCGCGATGCCGTCGAGCCGGGGCATCCGGACGTCCACCAGGCACACGTCGGGGCGCAGCCGCCGCGCCAGGGCGACCGCCTCGGCCCCGTCGGCGGCCTCCCCGACGACGGTGATGTCGGGCTGGTCCTCCAGGATCAGCCGCAGCCCCCGCCGGACCATCGCCTGGTCGTCGGCGAGCAGCACCGAGATCGTCATCGCGGCTCCGCCGCGGGCACCGGCAGGGTCGCCCGGACGGACCAGCCCGCGCCGGCCCGCGGCCCCGCGTGCAGCGACCCGCCGAGCGACTCGACGCGCTCCCGCATGCCGATCAGCCCGTAGCCGCCGCGGTGCGCGGGCCGGGCCGGGGCCGCCGGGGCGTCGTCGGCGACCTCGACGGTGATGCCCCGCGCGTCCCGCTCGACGGTGACCGTGACGGACCGGGCCCGGGGCGCGTGCCGCAGCACGTTCGTCAGCGCCTCCTGGGTGACGCGGTACACGGTGGTCGTCACCTCCGGCGGCCACCCGTCGTCCCCCTCCGGCATGCTCAGCCGCACCTCGGGGCCCTGCCTGCGGAAACGCTCCACCAGCGCCCCCAGGCGCTCCGGCCCGGGGGACGCCGGGGCGGCGTCGTCGGCGTCGCGCAGCAGCCCGACGATCCGCCGCATCGCGGCGAGCGCGTCGGTGCCCGCGGTCTCCAGCTCGCCGAGGTAGGCGCCCACCCGTTCCGGGTCGCGCCGCGCCACCACCTGGGCGCCCTGCGCCTGGAGCACCATGCCCGTGATGTGGTGGGCGACGACGTCGTGCAGCTCGCGGGCCAGCTCCAGCCGCTCGTCCCGCCGCACCCGCTCGGCCGTCGCGCGCGCCCGGACGTCCAGCGCCCGCAGCGACAGCCCCGCCCCGGCGGCGGCGAGCCAGAGCAGGCCGTCCAGCGCGGTGACCGCGGCGAGCCCGGCGGACGGCGGCCCGGCGGCGAGCTGCCCGGCGACGATCACCACCGGCCCGGCGGCCGCGACGGCGGCGGCCCGGACGGGCGCGAGGACCCGGAGCGCGGCGGCCGTCAGCACCGCGAGCCCGAGGACCATGGCCGGGCTGGGCTCGGCGGGGAGGTCGGGCCCGGCCGCGCGGGTGCCCGCGATGGCCGCGGCGGCGAGGACGAGCGCCGCGACCGCGGGCCACAGCGGGCGGCGCAGCCCGAGCAGCGCGGGCCCGCACACCGCCGCGGCGGACACGGCGCCCGGCACCCAGTACCAGGAACCCCAGCTCTGCGCGATGGCCAGCGCCTGCACGGCGATCGCCGCCAGGAACACCGCGCCGAGCCCGGCCGTCGAGGCGCCCCGCACCCATCCCCCCGGAACGCTCACGCCGGTCAGGGTACCGGCGGGCCGCCCGGACGGCGCCCGCCGCCGGACGGCCGGACCGGCGCGAGCACGCGCAGCAGCGGCCCGGTGACGACCCCGCCCGCGAGGATCACCGCGGCGAGGGCCGTCACTCCGCCGGGCCCGGTGACCCAGCCGAGCGCCGCCACCGCGACGCCGCCCGCGGCGACGGCGACGGCCGCGGGCGCGGGCAGCGTCCGCAGCGCGGAGCCGACGAGCACGGCGAGCGCGAGGGCCGCCACGGGCGACGGCTCCTGCGGCAGCCCGGCCGTCGCCGACACCCCCACGGCGGCGGCCGCGACGCCCACGCCCGCCGCCGCCGGCCACGTCCGCCGCCGTCCGCGCAGCAGCGCCAGCCCGGACAGCGCCGCCGCGATGCCGCTGGTGGGGACCCAGTAGGCGCCGCCCCAGCTCACGGCGAGCATGTACGCCGTGAAGGCGATGCCCAGGGCGAACACCGCGCCGAGCGCCGCGTTGACCAGTGCGCCCGGTCTCGCTGGAGACGGATCGTGCTCATGACTGTTGGCGAACGGCATGGAAGCCTGCCTTCGGTTTCGTGTGGTGGGACCGGCGGGCGCTCAGGCGCGCCGGACGCGCCGCAGCGCGATGCCGGTGAGGAGCGCGCCGGCGGCCAGGTAGAGCCCGGTCTCGGCCGCCTGGAACGACCAGTAGCGGTCGCCGGGCTGGTACTCGAGGTCGACGTGCAGGTCGAGGGCGGCGAGGCACACGGCGGTGTCGCCGAACGTGCCCTCGGCGCCGGTGCCGCCCGGGGTGCCGCCCGGGGTGCCGCCCGGGGCGTCGTCCGGGGCGTCGAGGCAGTTGTTGAACGCGTCGGCGTCGACCGTCCGTCCGTCCGCGGTGCGCATCGGGCTGGTGTCGCTGACCCACGCGTCGGGGGCGCCGGGCACCTGGAGCCCGCCGATGACGGGGTCGCCGGTGATGCTGCCCAGGTTCTTGGCCCCGTTGATGGTCTGCGCGGTCATCGGCAGGGTCGCCGTCTCGGACGGCATGAGGTGCGGCCGCACGAGGTTCGGCACGGCGAACTGGACGGCGAGGAACGCGACGCCGGTGAGGGCCATCGCGGGGAGCGTCCGGCGCGCGAACAGGCCGATCGTCGTGCCGAGGGCGAACGCGAGGAAGGCGTACCCGATCGGGACGATGTTGCGGGCGCCGAACTCGATCGTGCCGAACCGGTCGCCGGCGAGCCGGTCGTAGGGGGAGGCCGCCCAGGTCAGCAGGAGGGCGGCCAGGCCCGCCACGACCATCGCCGCGGCGCCCGCGAACGCCATCCTGCCGAGGAGCCAGCCGCGCCGGGTCACGCTCTGGCTCCACACGAGCCGGTGGGTGCCGAGCTCCAGCTCCCGGGCGACCAGCGGCGCGCCCCAGAACACGCCGGTGACGAGGGGGATCGCGCCGAGCCCGGCGGCGGCGAACAGCAGCGTCGTCCGGTAGGCGCCGAGGAACTGGCTCTTCGCCTCCGCGCAGCCCGCGGGGTCGGTGCATCGCGCGCGGTAGGCGTCGTGGGCGTCCCGGATGTCCATGCCGAGGTACAGCAGGTAGCCCGCGATCGCGGCGAGCGCGACGGCGGCGGCGAGCGCCTGGACGCGGAACTGCCGCCAGTTCAGCCAGATCATCGCGCGGCCTCCGGGTCCGGCGCGCCGTTCGCGCGCGACATGTAGCCGAGGACCAGCTCCTCGAGCGTGACGGGCTCGGCGCGGAACGGCAGCCGCGACGGCGGGAGGTCGGTGCGCACCACCGCGCCGCCGCGCTCCGCCCGGACGACCTCGACGCCCGCGGGCAGGCCGCCGAGGTCGCCGCCCGGCACCGACAGCCGGTGGTGGCGCGCCAGCAGCTCCTGGACGTCGCCCGCGACCTGGACCCGCGCGTCGCAGAGCACGACGAGGTGGTCGCAGACCTGCTCGATGTCGCCGAGCAGGTGCGACGACAGCACCGCGGCGGCCCCGAGTTCGGCGACGAACTCCATCAGGTTGGCCAGGAAGCCCTGGCGCGCCAGCGGGTCCAGCGCGGCGGCCGGCTCGTCGAAGACCAGCAGTTCGGGGCGCTTGGCGGCGGCGACCGTCAGCGCCAGCTGCGCGCGCTGGCCGCCCGACAGCCGTCCCGCCTTCTGCCCCGGGTTCAGCCCGACCTGCGCGATGCGCCGCTCCGCCAGGCCCTGGTCCCAGGACGGGTTCAGCCGGGCGCCCAGGCGGAGGTGGTCGGCCACGCTGAAGGACGGGTAGACCGGCGTGTTCTGCGCGACGAACCCGACCCGGGCCAGGTGCGCGGCGCTCGCCGCGGGCCGCGCCCCGAGGACGCGCAGCGAACCGGACGTCGGCTCCAGCAGCCCGCAGGCCAGGTTCAGCAGTGTCGACTTGCCGGCCCCGTTCGGGCCGACCAGCCCCACGACGCGTCCGGCCGGAACGCGGAGGTCGACTCCGCTCAGCGCCTCGCGGCGGCCGTATCTCTTCGTCAGTCCCTCGGCGTGCAGCACCGGGACCGGATCCTCATGCGACATACCCGCATCCTCGGGAACGGCCCCGTACCGCGGCACCGGCCCTAAGCACGGTCGGGCCCGCCGCCGGTCGTACTTTCGGCCGGTTCTCCGGCGGCCGTCGGGCATTGGCGGCGCCGCCCCGGTGTGAGATGGTGAGACGAAAGAAGTATGAACGTCTCACGGAGGCCGCCATGACCGACCTGGACGTCCGTCCCCGCGCCGCCGGCGCCATTCCCGGACCCGACTCCCTCACCTGGCGGTACGCGGGCGACTGGCGCGGCGCGCTGACCGGCCGCGCCACGCTGCTGCTGCAGGTGGCCCACCCGGTCGTCGGCGCGGGCGTCGGCCAGCACTCGGTGTTTTTGGAGGACCGGTGGGGACGGCTCATGCGCACCCTCGAGTCCACGTTCGACTTCCTGGGGTACCGCGGCGAGCAGCGGGGACGGCGGGAGGCGGCGCGGCTCCGCGAGGTGCACAAGGACATCAAGGGAGTGGACGACCAGGGGCGCCGCTACCACGCGCTCAACCCCGAGGCGTACCTGTGGGTGCACGCCACGCTCTTCCACGGCATGGTGCAGACCCAGCGGCTCTTCGGCCGCGGCGTTCCGGCGGCGCGGGAGGAGAAGTTGTTCGGCGAATGGCGCGACCTGGCCCTCGCCCTCGGCATCACCGAGCGCCACCTCCCCGCCGGCCCCGCAGCCTTCCGGGAGTACTTCGACGCCATGGTCGAGGACCGCCTGGAGTGCAACGACACCGTCCGGCTGCTCATCGACCTCGACCGGACGCCGCTCCCGCCCCCGCCGAACTGGCCGCTTCCGGACCCGGCCTGGTCCGGGCTCGCGCTGCCGACGACCGCCGTGCTGCGCCGGGTCGGCATCGGCGCGCTGCCGCCGGTCCTGCGCGAACGGTTCGGGCTGCCCTGGTCGGCCGCCGACGAGCGCCGGTTCCGCCGCCTCGCCGCCGCCATGCGGACGGCCGACCGGGGGATGGTCGGGCCGCTGCGCTACTCGCCGATCGCCTCCCGCGCGCTGCTGCGCGCCCGCCTGCGCCGGTAGGCTCGACGGCGGCATGAGCGACCAGGACGACGCGGGACCCGCCGACGACGCGGTGCTGCGCGGGCTGCTCGCCGAGCCGTCCGGGACGGCGTCCGGGCCCCAGGCCGACCGGATCCTGGACGCCGCGCTCGAACTCTTCACGACCTTCGGGCTCCGCCGCACCACGATGGACGACGTCGCGCGCACGTCCGGGCTCGCCCGCGCCACCGTCTACCGGCGCTTCCCCGGCAAGAACGACCTGGTCACCGGGGTCCTGCTGCGCGAGGCCCGGCGCTTCTTCGGCGAGCTCGACCGGTCCGTCGCCGCCTACGACACCCTCGAGGAGCGCCTCGTCGAGGGCTTCGTCACCACGTTGCGGATCAGCCGCGAGCAGCGGCTGCTGAACCGCCTGATGGTGCTGGAACCGGACGTCCTGCTCCCGCACGCCACCGGACGGGCGGGGCCCCTGCTGGCCGCCGCCCGCGGCTACCTCGCCCGCCGCCTGCGCGCCGCCCAGCGGCAGGGCGACGCGGGCGACTTCGACTCGGAGGTCGTCGCGGAGATCCTCGTCCGGCTCACGCAGTCGCTGCTGCTGACCCCGGCCGGGCTCATCCCCCTCGACGACGAGGGCGCCCGCGCCTTCGCCCGCCGCTACCTCGTCCCGATCCTGCGCTGAGCCCCGGCGCCCCGGAGCCGCCCCGGCCTCGGGCCCGCCCGAACGTGAGCGCCGCCACGCATGGAACGTCCGTTATGGGGGACGTTGTCGCCCGTACGGCGGACTCCTGGAGAGGAGGGCCCCATGGGCATGCTCGACAAGCTCAAGAACCGGACGCAGCGCGCGAAGGGCCGCGCGAAGGAGAGCGCGGGACGCGAGTCGCGCGATCCGTACCTGGAGGCGGAGGGCCGCAAGGACCGCGTCGCGGGCGGCGCCAAGCAGGTCGGCGAGAAGGCCAAGGACGCGGTCCGCGAGGCGGGCCGCACCACCGAACGCTGAGGCACCCGCGCACGGACGCCCCGCGCGAGCACGCGCGGGGCGTCCGTTGCGGTCAGCGGGCCACCGGGGAGCGTTCGGTGCGCCACTCCGCCAGCAGTTCGCGGAGGCGCTCCTCGTAGCGGGTGATGTTCGCCGTCTTGACGTCCTCGTAGCCGCGGACCATGTCCGGCAGCTCCGCGATCCGCACGGCGAGCTCGTGCCGCTCCGGCGACGCGCCGTCCCGGAGGCTCGCGACCAGCTCGTTCACGACGGCCACGTAGCCGGTGACGAGGCGGCGCTCCTCGCGGCGCTGCGCGGCGGCGCCGAACGGGTCGAACGGGGTGCCGCGCAGCCGCCGCATCGCGCGCAGCGCGCGGAACGCCGGGCGCGCCGTCCGGCCGAGCGCGATCTTCCGGTCCAGCCCCACGGCCCGGAGCAGCGGCGGGTGCAGCATGTACCGGACGGTGGTGCCCTCGCCGAACCGCTCCTCGACCTGCCGGGCCAGCTCCGGGTCGAGGTGCAGGCGGGCCACCTCGTACTCGTCCTTGTAGGCCATCAGCTTGTGCAGGTTCCGCGCGACGGCGACCGCGAGGCGCTGACCGTCGGCACCGGAGGCCCGCTCGGCGGCGGCGACGCGCATCACGGCCGCCAGGTACCGCTCGGCGAGCGCGAGGTCCTGGTACGCGGCGAGGTCCGGCACGCGGATCCGCAGGACGCGGGCCAGCTCGCCGTCCGCCCCGGACGCGTCGACCAGGCGCGCCGCGGCGGGCGCGGTGCCGTCCAGCGGGCGCCGCACCGGAGCGGGGGACGGCGCCGCGGGCTCGTCCGCCCAGCCCGGTTCGAGGACGAGCCGGCGCCCCGCCCGGAACGCCTGCACGTTCGCGTCCACCTGGACGCCGTTCAGCTGGAGGGCCCGCTCGATCGCGTCCGCCGAGAGCGGCAGCAGTCCCGCCTGGTACGCGGCGCCGACCACGACGAAGTTCGCGGTGGTCGTGCCGCCGAACCAGCGCTCGGCGAGCGCGAGGGCGTCGAACGCGACCAGGCGGGCGGCGTCGGTGCGGTCCGCGATCCGCCGGACGAGCCCGGCGCTCGGCGGCAGCGCCGCCGACGTGTCGGTGATCATGCGGCCGGTCGGCACCTCGCTGGTCGACACGACGGCGGCGGTGCGGCCCGGCGCGCAGCGGCGCAGGTTCGCGTCGGACGTCCCGGCCAGCGCGTCGAACACGAGGTAGGCGTCCGCGCCGCCCGCGCCGACCATGCCGGGACGGTCGCGGCCGGCGTCCCCGATCCGCAGGTGCGACACGACCGCGCCGGCCTTCTGGCTCAGCCCCGTCTGGTCGAGCGCGCGGGCGTGGCGCCCGTCCAGCAACGCCGCCATCGCGAGGACCTGGTTGACGGTCACGACGCCCGTCCCGCCGATGCCGACGAGCAGGACGTCCGCCGCCGCGGGACGCGACTCCGGTTCGGCGAGCGCCCCGATCTCCGGCAGGCGCGGCGCGGCCTTCGCCTTCCCCGGGACGACCGTCAGGAACGACGGGCAGTCGCCGTCGACGCACGAGTAGTCCTTGTTGCAGGACGTCTGGTCGATCTGCGTCTTGCGCCCGAACTCCGTCTCGACGGGCGCGACGCTCAGGCAGTTCGACTTCACGCCGCAGTCGCCGCAGCCCTCGCAGACCGCCTCGTTGATCAGCACGCGGGCCTGCGGGTCGGGCGCGAGCCCCCGCTTGCGCTTGCGCCGCGTCTCCGCCGCGCACGCCTGGTCGTAGAGCAGCACGGTCACGCCGGGCGTCGCGCGCAGCTCGCGCTGGACGGCGTCCAGATCGTCCCGGTGCCGGACGCGGACGCCCGGGGCCCAGTCCGTCCCGCGCGGGTACCGGGACGGGTCGTCCGCCACCACGACGATCTTCGCGACGCCCTCGGCGTGCAGCATCCGGGTGATCGCCGCCGGGTCGGCGCCGCCGTCGGCGTCCTGCCCGCCGGTCATCGCCACGGCCGCGTTGTAGAGGATCTTGTAGGTGATGTTCGTGCCCGCCGCGACCGCCTGCCGGATCGCGAGGCCGCCCGAGTGGAAGAACGTCCCGTCACCGAGGTTCTGGAACAGGTGCTCGGTGTCGCTGAACGGCGCCGCGCCGACCCACATCGCGCCCTCGCCGCCCATCTGCGTCGTCCCGATGGAGCGGTCGGTGAACACGGTCATCACGTGGCAGCCGATGCCGCTCGCGGCGATCGACCCGTCCGGGACGACCGTCGACCGGTTGTGCGGGCAGCCCGAGCAGAAGTACGGCGTCCGCGCCGCCCCCAGCAGCGTGATCGCGGGCTTGCCCGGCCGCAGCACGGGGTCGCGCAGGTCGACGTGCTCCGCGCCGATCCGGTCGGCGAGGAACCGGGCCAGCGCCCTGACGATCCGGTCCGCGTCGAGACCGCCGTCGAGCGGGACGAGCGCCCCGTCCGGCCCGGCCCCGGGGACGCGGGCCGCCGACTCCCCGTACGAGGCGGGCCCGCGCTTGCCGTACACGGCGGGACGGTCCGCCGCGTCGTACAGGACGTCCCGGACCTGCGTCTCGACGAACGCGCGCTTCTCCTCCACCACGACGATCTCGCGGAGGCCGCGCGCGAACTCCCGCACCCGGTCCGCGTCCAGCGGGTGGACCAGGGCGAGCCGCAGCAGCCGGACGCCCCGCCGGGCGAGCGCCGCGTCGTCCAGCCCGAGCCGGTCGAGGGCCTCGCGCAGCTCCAGGTAGGTGCGTCCGGCGGCCACCAGCCCGATCGCCGCGTCGCCGGTCGCGCCCTCGATCCGGTCGAGCCCGTTCGCCGCTGCGTACGCGGTCGCGGCCCGCAGCCGTCCCTCCAGCACCTCGGGCTCCAGGGCGACCGTGTCCTTCAGGTCGACGCCCGGCCGCCGCGTCGGCCGCCACGGGCGCCCCCGCCACGCGAACTCGGGGAGCACCGGGTCCGGCACCGGCGCGACGTCCACCACCTCGTGCGAGTCCGCGACGTCCGTGACGACCTTGAAGCCCGTCCAGGCGCCGCTGAACCGCGACATCTCGAACCCGTGCCGGCCGAGCCGCAGCACGTCCCCGACCGACGCCGGGACGAGCACCGGCATGAACGCCTCGGCGAGCGCCCCCTCCGTCGCCGACGGCAGCGTGGACGACTTGCACGACGGGTCGTCGCCCACCACCGCGAGCACCCCGCCGCGCGCGGACGTCCCGAGCCAGTTCGCGTGCTTGAAGGCGTCCAGGGACCGGTCCACGCCCGGCGCCTTGCCGTACCAGAGGCCGAAGACGCCCTCGTAGCGCGGCCCGGGCAGGTGCTCGGCGAGCTGCGAGCCGTAGACGGCCGTCGCCGCCAGCTCCTCGTTCACGCCGGGCACGAACCGGATGCCGTCCGCCTCCAGCAGCGCCGCGTCCCGCACGAGCTGCTGGTCGAGCCCGCCGAGCGGCGAGCCGCGGTACCCCGAGACGAACCCCGCGGTCTTCCAGCCGCGCCGGGCGTCCGCGCGCCGCTGGTCGAGCAGCAGCCGGACGAGCGCGTGGACCCCGCCGATCGCGATCCGTCCCCGGTCGAGTTCCAGCCGGTCGCGGAGCGGAGAAGCGATGGTATGCATGCCTGCATTAGCTCTCCGCGGTGAGCGTTGTGCAATATGGTCGGTCGATGGTTGAGCAGATTGCTCAATCCGGGGCCGGACGAACCGGGAAGGCTGAGCGCTGTGACCCGTACCACCCTCCTCGACCTGCAGATCCTGCGGCGGCTCGTCGAGCAGCCGCGGATCGGCGTCACCGAGCTGGCCGCGAAGCTCGGCATCGCCCGCAACACCGCGCACGCCCGCGTCGAGCGGCTCGAACGGGAGGGCGTCATCGGGCACCGCGGCCGGGAGGTCGACCTCGGCGCGCTCGGCTTCGAGCTCACCGCGTTCGTCACCCTGGAGGTCGCGCAGGGACGGCTGCGCGAGGCGGCGCTGGGGCTGGCCGCGATCCCGCGCGTCCTGGAGGTCCTCGGCATCACCGGCCAGGGCGACCTGCTGGTGCGCGCGGTCGCGCCGAACGGCAAGCAGCTCCACGAGGTGATCGACTCGATCCTCGCCTGCCCGGGCGTCCGGCGCAGCACCACCTCGATCGTCCTCACGGACCAGGTCCCGTTCCGCGTCGGCCCCCTGCTGGAGGACGAGGAGAAGCGGGCCCGGTCCGCGGAACGCAAACCGCGCGCGTAGCGGTCACCCGGTGAGGAACTCCCGCAGGCCGGGCAGGTCGTCGGTGTTGATGTGGTCCACGCCGGCCGCCCGCAGCTCCGTCCAGACGGCGTCCCGCGCGGGGCCCGGCGCGTCCGGGGTCGCCCAGAACCGGATGCGCTGCCCGGCCCGGTGCGCGTCGTCCACCATCTCGTGCAGCCGCGCGCGCTCGGCGGCGGGCATCGGGCCGACGCCGCGCCAGGTGAACAGGTTGTTCCAGTTGTCGCTGACCAGCGGCATCAGGCGGGCGTCGAGGGGGCCGCCGAGGTCGCCGGAGCGCCCGTCGTAGAACCCGTACCGCCGCTCGGCCGCCCGCATGGTCGCCAGCGGCCGGTTGCCGCTGATGACGGCCTGGACGGGCCCGCGGTGCACCTTCCCGCGCTGGTACCGGGCCAGCACCCGCCCGTGCTCGGCCAGTTCGGCCTCGACGGCGGCGTAGGTGGACTCGGCGTCGGTCTTGATGTCCACCAGCAGCTGGAACGTCCCGTTCCAGCCGGGGTACACGCTGCGGCCCTTGCCCTTGACCAGGTCGGTGAGCGGGTCCAGGTACAGGTCCTCGAAGGTGCCGGCCTCGGGCAGTTCCCAGGCGTCGTGCGCCACGAGCAGTTCGCCGTCGACGAGCCACACGTCGGCCTCGACGCTGGTGAAGCCGTGCTCCAGGGCGTCCAGCAACGGCCGCTCGTGGTGGTAGTCGTTGTGGGCGTGGGCCTGCGGCAGCGGGCTGCCGAGCTCGACGCCCGGCCGCGTCCCGGCCGCGGCGGGCGCCGTGAAGGCCAGGGCGAGCACGCCGGCCAGGGCGGCGGAGAAGAGCGAACGCATGCGTCCCTCCTTGATCACGATGGGGCGTCGTCGACCCCATCGCCCCCGGATGGACGCCAGGCGAACGGCTCGTCAGCGCAGCGCAGCGGGTGCGCGAACGGAGGCGGAGCCGTCCTCGACCGCCGGGTGTGCCTGCCCGCCCGACCGACTCCGGTAGGCCGCTACCGGACGGGCGGCCGCGATTTTCCCAGTGAACACTGGCATCTTTATGGGATGGACCGGATGATGTCCGGCATGAGATCACTCCCCGCCCGGCTCGCCGCCGCCGCCGTCGCGATCGTCGCCCTGGCCCCCGTGTCCGCCGTCCACGCGGAGGCCCCGCCCGCCGCGCTGAGAGACGTCCCGCTGCCGTTCCTCTGGCCCCGGGCCGGGGTGTCCAGCGTCGCCGCCGTCTCCGACACCGAGGCGTGGATCTCCGGCCGCCAGGGACAGATCGGCGAAAGCGCCGGCAACCCGGTGGTGCGCCGCCGGGTCGGCTCGCAGTGGAAGGAGTATCCGCTCGAGGGCTGGTCCGGCAACGGCGCCGTCTGGCAGGTCGTCGCGCACGGCGGCGAGGTCTGGGCCTGGGGCGTCCAGGACGACGAGCGCCTCTACCTGGCGCGGTTCGACGGCACCGCGTTCCGGCCGGTCGCCCCGCCGCCCGGCGTCGCCTACGCCTACGGCACCCGCATGTGGGCGGGACCGGCCGGGGTGTGGATCCAGATCGAGGTCCGCGGCGGCCCGGACGGCCGGCAGCTCCTGCCCGCGCTGTTCCGCCGGGTCGGCGACGCCTGGGTGGCCGACCCCGTCGCCCGTCCGCTGCAGGACGGGCTGGCGGACGTCCAGGCGCGCAGCGCCACCGACGCGTGGGCCGGGAGCTGCCGCTACGACACCGCCACCGCACGCATGGACTCGCTCGTCCTGCGCTGGAACGGCTCCGCCTGGACGACGCTGCCCCCGCTCCCCACCGAGCGGTGCGTCGCGAGCGTCGCGCCCGCCGCCGACGGCACGGTCTGGGCGCTCACCTGGGACGCCCTGTACCGCTGGGACGGCGAGACGTGGACCGCGGCGCCCCCCGCCGACGCCCTCGACGGCCACGGCGAGAAGGTGCGGCTGGACAAGGACGGCAACCCCCTCGTCGTCCTCGACCGCGCGAGCATCTACGGCTCCGCGCCGCTCCTGCGCTACGCGGGCGGCGCCTGGCGGACGTTCACCACCCCGGTCGAAACCTGGGTGCACGACGTCTCCGTCGCGCCGAGCGGACGGATCTGGGCGAAGGGAAGCACGATCATCAACTCGCCCGTGCTGCTCACCTCGCCCTGACCGGCGATCCGTGCGACGGGCGAAAGTACCTAAGCACGTCAGATTCCTCGCTCGTCCCGCCTCCCTAGCTTGGTGATCACAAGAAGAACACGCCCCAGGGAGAAGCACATGAGCGACATCACCGAGCTGGTCCAGCGCTACCTCGCCGCGTGGAACGAGACCGACGCCGCCGCGCGGCGGGCCATCCTCGCGGAGGTCTTCGCCGATGACGCCGTCTACACCGACCCGCTGGCGTCCGTCCGGGGCACCGACGGGCTCGACGCCACCATTGCGGCCGTCCAGGCGCAGTTCGGCGGGCTGGTCTTCAGCCTCGGCGGCGCGGTGGACGCCCACCACGACATCGCCCGGTTCACCTGGCACCTGGGCCCGGAGGGCGGCGAGCCTGTCGTCATCGGCTTCGACGTCGCGGTGGTCGGCGCGGACGGGCGGATCAGCCAGGTGCTCGGCTTCCTCGACCGGGTCCCGGCCGGAGCCTGACCACCGCCGGGGGGCGGGCCGGCATGCCCGCCCCCGCCGTCCACGCGAACCCAGAGGAGGAACCGTGACCGCCTACGTCATCGCCCATCTGCAGGACGCCCCTCCGCACCCGGAGATCGCGGACTACATCGAGCGCCTGCCCGGCACCTTCGCGCCGTACGGCGGCCGCTACCTCGTGCACCTCACCGCCCACGAGGTGCTGGAGGGCGGCTGGCCCGGAGCCGTCGTGATGATCGGCTTCCCCGGGATCGCCGAGGCGCGGGCCTGGTGGGACTCGCCCGCGTACCGGGAGATCGCGCCGCTGCGCTCGCGGCACATCGAGGGCGACATCATCCTGGTCGAGGGCGTCCCCGACGGCTACGACCCGGCCCCCGCCGCGCGGGCCATGCGGGACGCGCTCGGCGCCGAATAGCCCGGCCACCGGCCGGCGGGGCTTGTCAGGCGGGCACGTCGTAGTTGAACCCGAACGCGCGCACACCGGTCTCGGTGCGGGGCCGGTGGCTCGTCCCCGGACCGAACGCCACGTAGGTGCCCGGCCCGTGGACGAGGTCGCCCTCGATGAGCTCGCCGCGCACGACGAAGTACGCCTCGCCGTAGGTCTCGTGCACGTCGAGGTCCGGCCATTCGGCGCCGGGGTCGAGGTCGATCACCCACGTCCGGATGCCCGGCATGCCCGGGAGCGTCCGGGCGCGGACCCCCGGACCGATCTCGACCGCCGGGACCTCGTCGACGTCCACGGGAAGGATTTGTCCGGGAAGGACCTGTTCGGGAGCTGTCATCGGGGCAGCCTCTCACAGCCCCAGCCGGCCGGCGACGTCTTTCAGCTCGCCCCGGGAGGCGACGCCGAGCTTGGGATACGCCTTGTAGAGGTGGTAGCCGACCGTCCGGTGGCTGAGGAAGAGCCGCGCCGCGATGTCGCGGTTGGACAGCCCCTGCGCGGCGAGCCGCACGATCTGGAGCTCCTGCGGGGTGAGGACGGCGGCCGCGCCGCCGGCCCGCGCGCCCCGGTCCGGGACGCCGGTCGCGGTGAGCTCGCCGCGGGCGCGGTCGGCCCACGGGCGCATGCCGAGCCGGTCGAAGACGTCCAGCGCGTCCTGCAGCCGCCCCCGCGCCTCGGCCTTGCGCTTGGCCCGGCGCAGCCACTCGCCGTAGAGCAGCGCGGTCCTGGCGTACTCCAGCGCGCGGCCGTCCCGGTCGTGCAGGCTCAGGGCCTCGGTGTAGAACGACTCGGCCCGGTCGTCGGCGGCCAGCAGCCCGCGGCAGCGCAGCACGAGCGCGTCCGCCCACGGCCGCCGCACCGCCCCCGCCCACCGCTCGAAGCGCTCCAGCGGCTCCGCCGCGCGCTCCGGCGTCCCGACCCGGACGGCCGACTCCACCAGGTCGGGGGTGGAGCGGGTGGCGCAGATGTGATGGCGCATCGGCTCGCGGGTCAGCCGCTCGAACCGGGCGAGCGCCGCCTCGGCGCGGCCCAGCCCGAGGTCCAGCAGCCCGAGCGACCAGTGCGCCCACGGCGCGCCGGGCGACACGCCGCCGACGGCGGCCCCGGCGAACCCGTCCTCGGCGTTGCGGCGGCAGTCCGCCTCCTGCCCGCGCGCCGCGTCGAGGTAGGCGAGCACGCCGCCGAACTGGCCGACCCACTGCCGCTGCCCGGTGGCGCGGGCGAGCCCGAGGGCCTCGGACGCCGTGGCGAGCGCGTCCAGATGCCGTCCGGTGAACACCTCGCCCTCGGCCACGAAGAACAGCACGGTCGGCAGCCGTCCGGCGCCGCCCCGGGCGCGCTGCTCGGCGGCCAGCTCGGCGGCCAGCGCGTGCGCGTCGGCGTCCTGCCCCAGCGCGAGCGCCGCACCGCACAGGATCATCAGCACCTGGTCGGGGACGCCGCCCCGCCGCCGCACCTCGGCGACGGTGCCGCCCAGCCCCGGCGGCCGTCCCGCGCGGTCCCGGTCGAGGTGGGCGAGGAAGGGGCCGATCGGCGCGAACGGGCTCGCGTCGTCCAGCGGCAGCGCGGTCAGCCGGTCCAGCGTCGCCGCGAGCGCCGCCTCGCCCAGGTACCAGGACGGGTGGACGGCCTGGACCAGCAGCGCGGCGGCCCGGTCCGGGTCGGTGTCGCGGACGAGCGCGGCGCCGTCCAGCAGCGCCCGGTGGGCGGCGGCGTAGGACCCCTGCCAGAAGTCCGCGTGCGCCCGCACGGCGGCGGTCCGCGCCTTCGCGGCCGGGTCCCGGTCCGGCCGCCGGGACGCGCGCGTCGCCAGGGCCCTGGCACGTTCCAGGTCGCCCGCCTCCAGGGCCGACTCCGCCGCCAGGGCCTCGCGCCGGGCCCGGTCGTCGGGCCCGGCGCTCAGCCGCGCGGCCTGCTCGTACGCGGCCGCCGCCGCCTTGTGGCCGCTGCGTTCCCGGGCGCGGACGGCGGTGCGTTCGAGCGCCGCGGCGACCTCGCCGTCCGGTCCGGTGGCGGCGGCCGCCAGGTGCCACGCCCGGCGGTCGGCGTGCTCGGGCGCGTCGAGGGCGGCGGCGAGCGCCCGGTGCACGGCGAGCCGCCGCGCGAGCGGCGCCCGCTGGTACACGGCGGCGCGGACCAGCGGATGGCGGAAGCGGAGCACGCCCTCGGCGTCCCCGCGCAGCACCAGGCCGGCCCGCTCGGCGGGGGCCAGGGCCTCGACGGTCGCGCCCAGCGCGGCGGCGGCGCGCAGGATCACGGCCACCTCGCCGGACTCCTCGGCCGCCGCCGCCAGCAGCACGCTCTGGCACGCCTCCGGCATCCGGCCGATCTGGCCGTGGAAGGCCAGCCGCAGGCGGTCGGTCAGGGGGAGCGCGCGCGGCGCGAACGCACCGCCGCCCTCGGCGGCCAGGGCGACCGGCAACTCCAGCAGCGCCAGCGGGTTCCCGCCCGCCTCGGCGAGCAGGCGGTAGCGGAGGGCGGGATCGAGCGGGAACCGGTCGAGCAGGGCGGCCGCCGCCTCCGGGGCCAGCCCGGCCAGCCGCAGCTCCGGAAGGCCCGCCGCCGGGAAGTCGCCCTCGCCCTCCCGGACGGCGAAGAGCATCACGACGCCCTCGGCCTGCAGGCGCCGCGCGGCGAACAGCAGCGCGTCCCGCGAGGCCCGGTCGAGCCACTGCGCGTCGTCGACCAGGCAGAGCGCCCCGTCCGCGCCCGCGTGGTCGGTGAGGAGGGACAGCACCGCGAGCCCCACCAGCATCGGGTCGGCGCCGCCTCCCGCGCCGAGCCCGCACGCCGCCTCCAGGGCCGCGCGCTGCGGCGCGGGCAGCGCGGCGAGGCGTCCCAGGGCGGGACGCAGCAGCAACTGGAGGCCCGAGTACGGCAGCTCCGCCTCGAACTCGACGCCCGTCCCGCGGACCGTCCGGATGCCCCCGGCCGCCGCGGCGGCGTGGTCGAGGAGCGCCGTCTTGCCGATGCCCGGCTCCCCGCGCACCACCAGCGCCGCGCTCTCGCCGCGGCGCGCCCCGGCGAGCAGCTCCGCGACCGCCGCGACCTCCGGCTCTCTCCCGTACAACTCGACCGGCCCCGCCATGATGCGCATCGCCCCCTTTGTCCCCCTCTAGAGATACAGGGCTTCGCGCCTCCTCTCGGACGGGGGAGCACCACGGACGTCCGTGACCCGGAGCCCGCCTACGGCACGGTGTCGCAGGTCTCGCCCGGCCGGTCGAACTGCGTGTACCTCATGCAGACCTCGTCGCCGCTGACCAACTGCGCGGCGGGCCAGAAATCCCCGCGCAGGTAATTGGGGCCGGACACATAGGACACGTTGCCGGGCGCGTAGGCGCCGTTGACGGTGAACGACAGGGAACCGGTCGGCGGCGGCTGGAAGCGGAAGGTGTAGTAGTGGTTCCCGGGCTCGCCGGTGACGCCGGCGCACACCGGCGCCTCCGGAACGCACACCGGGAACGGAGGGGGAGCGGACGCCAGCGCCGGGGAGGCGGCCAGGGCCGTGACGGTACCGGCCGCGGCGAGGGCGAGAACACCGATGGGGGAGCGCATGGCCCCACGATCCGTGATCCCCCCGACCGGTGGAACTGCCCGACCGGTGAAACAGCCCTGTCCGAAGGTGGAGACGGACGGCGCCGCAGCGCAACGAGCCGGACGGTCACGCGGTTACCCTGGGGCCGAGTCGATGCGGGGAGGTGGCCGTTGGAGCCGCTGCGGCCTGACGATCCGCGGACGATCGCGGACTTCCGCATCGAGGGGCTGCTCGGCGAGGGCGGCATGGGCCGGGTCTACCTGGGACGTTCGCCCGGCGGCCGGCGGGTCGCGGTGAAGGTCGTCCGGTCCGAGTACGCCGCGGACCCCGCCTTCCGCCGCCGCTTCGCCCGCGAGATCGCCGCGATGAGACGCGTCCCGGGCATCTTCACCGCCCCGGTGATGAGCGCCGACGCCGGCGGCTCCCCGCCCTGGCTGGCCACCGCGTACATCGAGGGCGCGTCGCTGCACGAGCGGGTGCGGGCGGACGGCCCGCTGCCCGCACGGGAACTGCTCGACCTCGCCGTCGCGCTGGCCGAGGCGATGTCCGCGATCCACGCCGAGGGCCTGACCCACCGGGACCTCAAGCCGTCGAACGTGCTCCTCGCCGCGGACGGCCCCAAAGTGATCGACTTCGGCCTGGCCGTCACCCCGGACGCGACCCTGCTGACCGGCGCGCACCCGATCGGCACACCCGCGTACATGTCGCCCGAGCAGTGCCGGGGCGGACGGGTGGAGCAGCCCAGCGACGTGTTCTCCTTCGGCGGCCTGCTGGTGTACGCGGCGACGGGCCGGGGGCCGTTCGGCACGGGCGCCGCGCACGTGCTCGTCCACCGGGTCCTGCACGGCGAGCCGCGGCTGGGAGAGCTGGCGGGGCCGCTGCGGGAGATCGTGAGCGAGTGCCTGCGGCACGATCCCGCGGCGCGGCCCACGGCCCCGGTGCTGCTGGCCCGCCTGAGCGCGCTCACCGAGGCGGACGCGCCCGGGACGACCGGCGCGGACCCCCACGACACCCGCGCCTACACCCGTCCCTTCGGGACGGCGAAGCGCCGGGCGATCGGGATCGACCTGGGCTCCCGGACGTCGACGATCTGCGTGCTGGACGGTGGGCGGCCCACCGTCATCGCCGACGCGCACGGGCTGCGCGGCACACCGTCCGTGGTCGCCTTCGCCCCGGACGGCACGCTGCTGGTCGGCCGCGCCGCCGAACAGCAGGCGATCCTCCACCCGGAACGGACCGTCCGATGGGCCGTCCGCGAGATGGACGCCCCCCAGAAGAGAGGGATCGGCGGCGCGGACTTCGTCCCCCAGCAGATCGGCGCGTTCGTCCTGCGGAAGCTCAAGAGCGACGCCGAGGCCCGCCTCGGGGAACCGGTCACCGACGCGGTCCTCACTGTCCCGGCCCGGCTCTCCGAGAGCGGGCGCCGGGCCGTCACGGAGGCGGGGCGGATCGCGGGCCTGAACGTCCTGCGGCTGATCCCCGCGCCGTCCGCCGTCGCCTGCGGGCTCGCGCTGCGCCCGGACGACGCCACGGTCGTGGTCTTCGACCTCGGCGGCGGCACCCTGGACGTGGCGCTGCTGAACGTCGGGGACGGCGTGGTCGAGACCCTGGCGGTCTCCGGCGACGGCCGCCTCGGCGGCGACGACTGGGACGCCCGAATCGTCGCCTGGCTGGTGGAGAGGTTCGAGAGGGCCACCGGCGTGGACCTGTCGCGGGACGCCACCGCGCCGGCGCGGCTCCGCGAGGCCGCGGAGCGCGCGAAGATCGCACTGTCCTCCGCGCCGGAGACGCGGATCAGCCTGCCGCACATCGCCCGCGCCGCGGGCCCGCTGCACCTCGACGAGCCGCTCACCCGCGCCGAGTTCCAGCGGATGACCGCCGACCTGCTGGACCGCGCGGCGAAACCGTTCCACCAGGTGCTCGAGGACGCCGGGCTGGCGGTGAGCGACATCGACGAGGTCGTCCTCGCCGGCGGCGCGACGCGGATGCCGGCCGTCGCCGAGCTGATCAGGGGCCTGACCGGCGGCAGGGAACCCGACCGGAGCGTCAACCCCGACGAGGGCGCGGCCGCCGGCGCGAGCCTGCACGCCGGCGTTCTCGTGGGCGAGGTCGCGGACGTCCTGCTCATGGACGTCGCCACGGTGAGCCTCGGGATCGAGCGCGCGGACGGCGGCTTCACGAAGATCATCGAGCGGAACACCTCGATCCCGACCAAGCGGTCGGAGGCCGTCGCGTCCCTCCCCGCCGGCGGACGGCCGGGAACGGTGGAGGTCCGCGCCTACCAGGGCGAGCGGGAGACCGCCGCGTCCAACCGGCGGCTCGGCACGCTCGAACTCGGCGGCCCGCCCGCCGACGCCCCGGACGTGCCGTGGGCCGAAGTCTGCTTCGACGTCGACGCCAACGGCATCGTCCACGTCTCGGCAGAGAACCTGGTCACCGGCGAGCGGCGGTCGATGCCCGCGACGCCCGAATCGGCCCTGCCCGAAGAGGACATCGCCCGCATGACCCGCGAGGCGGAGCGAATGCCGTACGCCTTCACGTCCCACGAGACAAGGTAAAGGGCTCTACGGAACGGAGATCGGTCAGTGAAGCTCGATGTGCAACTGGACGGCCGGCCGGACGAGGCGGCGCGGCGCGCCCGCGAGCTGATCGCGGCCGGGGTGGACGGCCTGTTCACCTTCGAGGGCCCGCACGATGTGTTCCTGCCGCTGATCGTCGCGGCCGGCGCCCCGGACGTCCCGCCGACCGACCTGATGACCAACGTCGCGATCGCGATCCCCCGCAGCCCGATGAACCTGGCCAACATGGCCTACGACCTGCAGTTGCTCAGCAAGGGCCGGTTCCGGCTCGGGCTGGGCTCGCAGATCAGGCCGCACATCGAGAACCGGTACGGCGCGACGTGGAGCAGGCCGGCCGCCCGGATGCGCGAGACGGTGCTCGCGGTGAAGGCGATCCTGAACTCCTGGCAGGACGGCACCCGGCTCGACTTCCGCGGCGAGTTCACCAGGCACACCCTGATGCCCCCGACGTTCGTCCCCGGGCCGAACCCCTACGGCGTCCCGCCGGTCCTGCTCGGCGCGCTGGGCCCGGTGATGACCCGGACGGCGGCCGAGGTCGCCGACGGGCTGCTGGTGATGCCGTTCCACAGCCACCGGCATTTCCGCGAGCGCACGCTCCCGGCCGTGGCCGAGGGGCTGGAATCGGCGGGCCGCGAGCGGATCGACCTGTATCCGCAGGCGATCGTCGCGATGGGCGGCACCCCCGAGGAGATCGAGGCCGCGGCCTTCGGCGTGAAGGGGCTGCTCGCGTTCTACGGCTCGACCCCGGCGTACAGGCCGGTCCTGGAGATCGAGGGGTGGGGGGACCTGCAACCCGAGCTGAACGCCCTGTCGAAGACCGGCGACGTCATGGCCATGATCGCCCTGATCGACGACACGGTGATGCGCACTCTCGCGGTCGTCGGGACGCCGGCCGAGTGCGCCGCCGAGATCAAGGCCCGGTTCGGCGACGTGGCCGAGCGCGTCTGCGCCTACTTCCCCGGATCGACCCACCCGCGGGAGACGATCGCCGCCCTCGCGTCCGAACTGAGCGGAACGCCGTAAGCGCGCGGTCGTCCGAGCGCGCCGACCGCCTCGGCGGCGCCCTCGCTGTACCCTTATGGGAACATCGGTGTTCTTCTAACGGTTGCGCCGCCGGGCCGCCGCGACGCTTCGGCCCTCGTGCGTCCCCGGACGACCGGCGGATCGGTTCCGTCCCGGTCACCGGCGCGACGGGAGGGCGGACGGAGTGCCCAACGAGACGACGGAGCCGCTCCGGGCGGGCGACCCGAAACGGGTCGGCAAGTACCGGCTGGTGGCGCGGCTGGGCGCGGGCGGGATGGGCCGGGTCTACCTGGGCCGGTCGCCGGGCGGGAAACCGGTCGCGGTCAAGGTGATCCACCCGCACCTCGCGGGAGACCGGCGGTTCCGGCGGCGATTCGACCAGGAGATCGCGGCGGCGCGGCGCGTCGGGGGCGTGCACACCGCCCAGGTGGTGGACGCCGGCACCGACGCCGATCCGCCCTGGCTCGTCACCGAGTACATCGCCGGCCCGTCCTTGCAGGAAGCCGTCGACGAGCACGGTGCGCTGTCCGCGGCATCGGTGGCGGGCCTCGGCGCGGGACTCGCCGAAGGGCTGATGGCCGTCCACGAGCGCGGCGTGATCCACCGGGACCTCAAGCCCGGCAACGTCCTGCTCGCCGGGGACGGGCCCCGCATCATCGACTTCGGCATCGCCCGGGCGCTCGACGCCACCTCGCAGACCACCCGCACGAGCATCGTCGGCACGCCCGGGTTCATGTCGCCCGAGCAGTTCCGGGGACGCGAGGTCGGGCGGGCCGGCGACGTGTTCTGCCTGGCCGCCGTGCTGGCGTTCGCCGCCACCGGCCGACGGCCGTTCGGCGAGGGGCCGATCGAGGCCCTCGGCTACCGCGTCGTCAACGAGGAGCCCGACCTGACCGGCGTCCCGGAGTCCCTGCTCCCGCTGATCGCGGCCGGCCTCGCGAAGGACCCGGACGACCGGCCCGGCCTGGACGCGTTCCTCGAACGCTGCTCCGAACTGGTCGAGGGCGGGGAACCGCCGCTGCCGGACTCCGTCACCACGATGATCGCCACCCGGGTGGCGGAGACCGAGGCGCTGGTCCCGGCCCGGCGGGACACGCCGCGGATGCGCCTGCCCGCGGCCCCGAAGCCCGCGCCGGTCCTCGCCGCGGCCGCTGCGGCGGGCGTCCTGGTGGTCGCGTTCGCCGTCTGGGCCGTCGCCGACGGCCGCGACGAGCCGGTCTCGTCGGACACCGCCGCCGTGCGGACGACACCCGCCCGGACGTCCGCCGCGGCCCCCGCGCCCACGCCCAGCGCGTCCGAGAGCCGCAGCCCCACCCCGTCCCCCAAGCCCGACCCCGTCCGCAAGGCGTTCGAGAAGATCTCGGAGGGCGACTGCCTGAACGCGTACAGGTCCCCGCACGACGACGAGTGGACCGTGGAGAAGCCGAAAGCGGTCGACTGCTCGCGGGACGACGCCTACCTCAAGGTGATCGAGGTGGGGGACGGCTCCGCGAACTGCGGCGCCGAGCCCGGCGAGATCGACGGGTCCCTGTGGTGGCGCCACGGCGAGGACGGTGAGGAGATCGCGCTCTGCGTCGAGCGGCGACTCCGGGTGGGCGACTGCTTCCTGGGCCACGACGGCCCCGAGGACGACACGGTCGCCATCAGCAACGGCGACCTCATGACCTCCTGGCCGTGCGGCGCGAACTCCGTCCCGGGGACCTACGAGCACATCCTCAAGGTCACCGCGCTCACCAGGGGCGACTGCCCGCCCGCCGACAGATCCGTCGACTGGGAGTTCCGCGGCGGCAGGCTCTGCACCCGCATCGTCTGAGCGGGACCTCCCGACGAGATCGCCGAGCACTACCGCGCGACCACCCCGGCGTGAGGGGGGCGACCGGAAACGGCGGAAACACACAGCGGCGAGCCGTTCAGAACGGCTCGCCGCCGGCGCGTGTTCTCCCGGGACCGGTCCCTCGATCAGACGCGGGTCGAGGTGGAGGCGTACCCGCCGCCGCCGGGGTAGACCCACTCACCGGTGAGCGTGGTGTCGTCGGCGTCGAAGGTGCCCTCGAAGTAGGCCGGGCCGCCCTTGGCGCCGGCCCAGATGATCAGCTTGTCGCCCTCCAGTTCGTAGACGTAGTCGAAGGTGTTGCCCACCGAGTCGTAGTACCGCGACATCACGTCCGTCCCGGTCGGCTCACCGAACGGACGCAGGTTGCCGATGACCTCCATGCCGGTGACCGGCTCGCCGAACTGGGTGAGCTCGACGTGCTGGACCAGGAAGAACCGTCCGGGCATCCACTCGTAGCGCACGGTGCCCTCCGCGCCGCCGGTGACCTTCCAGGTACCGACCAGACGGTCCAGGGCCTTCAGCCCGGGGCTGGGCCGCTGGGTCTCGATCATGTCGTCCTCCTGTGCGGTGGTTGCTCGCCGGTACGTCGGAGACCCCCACCGGGCTTTGACGTCCCAGCGATGTGACCTGAATCACAGTCATCCGGCGTCAAAATCCCCGATGCGGGTCCGAGGTGGCGAGCGAGAACCACCGACAAGGGAGGACGCCATGACCGCCACCGCCAGGACGGGCGACGCCGCCCGCCGTGCTGAGCGCCGCCCGTAACGTAGCCTGCGACGACCGATAAGGGATTCACCATGAAATACCTGCTGCTGGCCTACACCCCGGCCGCCGCGTGGGACGCGGCCACCGCCGACGTCCCGTCCGAGGAGGCGCTGGCCGCTTTCGCGACCTACCAGAGGCTGGAGCGGGAGCTGATCGCCTCCGGCGAGCTCGTCGCCACCGAGGGCCTGGGCCACCCGGCGGTCAGCACCACCGTCCACCGCGACGGCGACACGGTGGTCGCCACCGACGGTCCCTTCGCCGAGCTCAAGGAGGTCCTGGCGAGCTTCGCCGTGATCGACGTGGCCGGCAGGGAGCGCGCCGTCGAGATCGCCGCGGGCATCGTCGAGGCGCTCGGCGAACCGATCGAGATCCGCCCGATCATGGGTGCGGACTTCGGGGCGTGAACCACGAGCTCGAGCACCTGCTGCGCACCGAGGCGCCGCAGGTGCTCGGCGCGCTGGTCCGCCGCTTCGGCCGGTTCGACATCGCCGAGGACGCGGTGCAGGAGGCGCTGCTGACCGCCGGGCGGACCTGGCCGGTCGAGGGCGTCCCGGAGAACCCGCGCAGCTGGCTCATCCGCGTCGGGTACCGGCGCATGGTCGACCTGATCCGCTCCGACCAGGCCCGCCACCGCCGCGAGCGCCTGGCCGGCGCGGCCGAACTGGCCATGCAGGAACCCGAGCGCCGGGCGCACCCCCCACGCGAGACCGACGACAGCCTGACCGTCCTGCTCCTGTGCTGCCATCCCGCGCTGTCCCCTACCTCCCAGGTGGCGCTCACGCTCCGCGCGGTCGGCGGCCTGACCACCGCCGAGATCGCGCACGCCCACGGCACGTCCGAATCCACCATGGGCGCCCGGATCAGCCGCGCCAAACAGCAACTCGCCCGCGCGGGGGCCCGCTTCACACCGCCCACCGACGCCGACCGCGACAGCCGCATGACCGCCGTGATGCGGGTGCTCTACCTGATCTTCAACGAGGGCTACACCGCCACCGCCGGCGACCGGCTCGCCCGCGTCGACCTGACCCGCGAGGCCATCCGGCTGACCCGCATGCTCCACGCCACGCTCCCCGGCGACGCCGAGGTGACCGGCCTGCTGGCGCTGATGCTGCTCACCGAGTCCCGGCGCACCGCCCGCACCGACGGCGGCGACCTGGTCCCCCTGGACGAGCAGGACCGCACCCGCTGGGACCGCGACCTCATCGACGAGGGCACCGCCCTCATCGACGGCGTCTGGAACCGCCACCGGCCGGGCCCCTACCAGCTCCAGGCCGCGATCGCCGCCGTCCACTCCGCGGCCTCCTCACCCGACCAGACCGACTGGGCCCAGATCGCCATGCTGTACCTGTGGCTCGAACGGCTCACCCCCACCGCACCGGTCCAACTCAGCCGCGTCGTGGCGGTGGCCCACGCCCACGGACCGTCCCGCGGCCTGGCACTCCTGGACGACCTCAACCAGCGCCACCACCTGGACCGGCACCCGCTCACCAGGCAGCGGGAGCACGCGGTCCGCGCCCACCTGCTCCAGATGACCGGCGACACCGCGCGGGCCGCCGCGCTCTACCGCCGGGCGGCCGACCTGACCGAGAACCAGGTCGAGCAGCGCTACCTCCTCGGCAAAGCCGGCGACCTCGCCTGACCGACGCCGCGATCACCCCTACGGGGGAGGAGGCCACCCGCGAGAGGGGAGGCCCGTGGCCGCACCGGACGGAAGACTCGCGGCCATGACGAGAGCCACGACGGCGGCCTGGGCCGGGGTCATCTCCCTGGTCCCCTACGTGCTGATGAAGACCTACTGGGCGTTCGGCGGCACGGCCGGGAAGCCCGCCGGCGACATGGCCGCCCGGCTCCAGCAGAACGGCGCGCCCGCCGCCATCGTGTGGATGGAACGCCACGGCCTGGACTTCACCGTGTTCGGGGCACTGGCGGGAATGCTCCTGCTGGCGGCCCTGGTCCTTCCCTGGGGCACCCGCCTGCCCCGCTGGACGCTGCTCCTGCCCGGCTGGACGGGCGCGATCCTGCTGACCCCGTACGGCCTCGCCACCATGATCGCCGCCCCGTTCGGCTTCAGCGTCGGCGACACCGAAGGCTGGTCGTCCTGGGTGGGCCTCGTCGGCGGCCTAGCCTTCGCGGGCCTAGGAACCGCCCTGGCCATCTGCACCCACACCCACCGCCACCATCGTGTGGGCTACGGCGATGATTTTCGGTCGGCTGTCCCGTAGACCAGGTCCAGCGCCTCGCTGAAAGAGCCGAATGAAGTGAGCGCAGCGGCACGTCCGCGCTCGCGGAAGCGATGGACGCGCTGATGGCGCCCGAGCCGCAGTTCGTACCCGACGGGGGGAACTCGTGCAGGTCCCAGCCGGTGTCCGGGCACACGTCCCGCGACGAGCCGACCTCGCCCGGTCTGGGACGGCGGTGGGTGACGAACACCGGGCCTCTGGCGAGGTTCTTCGGCAGCCGTGGCAGCAGCCGGTTCGAGCTGGGCCGAGTGCGAGTGGACAAGGTGCCGGTCCGGCGGATGAAGACCCTGGCCCGGTACGGGGTCCCGTGGGCGCCCGATGCGTCGGGCGCCCACGGGAGGAGCCGGCGGGCTATTTCCTGGCGGTGTGGGTGTGGGCGACCAGGACGTTGGCGTGTCCGAGTCCATGTTCGGTCTTGAGCCAGCCGACGATCTCCATGTGCCCGGTCAGCGGCGAGGAGTCGATGGGGTCGATCCGTCGAGGGCGGTGTGGACGATGTCGGCGCAGGCGGTGGGGGCGGTCGCCAGGCCCTGGTGGTCACCGGGAAACGTGATCGGTGCGACGCCGAGCCGCTCGCCCAGCACCCGGGCCGACTGGGCGGGGACTCCGTCGCCCGAGGTCGCCCCGACACCGATGGTGATCTGCAGGGAACGCGAGTTCAGCGCGGCGATGTCGGGGGAGAAGCGCAGCACGGGCAGCAGCACGTGGGACAGGAAGTGATCGAGGTTGCCCTGGATGCGGCCCATCATCTCCAGTGCCTCGGGCGGCATCCCACTCGGGTCGGTCATCTCGGGGGGCGCGTCGCTCGTCCCGTCGACGGTGCTGATGAACCTGCCCATCGCCGCGCCCGCCCCGTGGACGCGGTAGGTCTCGTACACGTCCTGGAACGCCGCCCGCCAGTGGTCGCGGTCGGGCAGCAGTTCAGGCAGCGGCGGCTCGTGCACGACCAGTGCGCGGACCTGCTCCGGGTGACGGGCCGCGAGGTCCAGGGCGGTGAGCGCGCCGCCGCTGTTGCCCAGCACGTAGGCCGGCTCGTCGCCCAGGGCGGCCACCAGCCGGTGGGCGTCGTCGGCGAAGACCGCGACGTCGGTGTCGGTGGGCGGGCCGGTGAGGACGCTGCGGGACAGGCCGCGCTGGTCATAGGTGACGACGGTGTAGCGGTCGGCCAGGCACGCCGCCAGGGCGGTCAGCGCCCCAGCGTCGGCGGGTGCGCCGGGGATCATCAGCAGTAGCGGGCCCGTTCCGCGGACCTCGTAGTGCAGGGTCGCTCCGGGAACCTGAAGCGTCCTGATCTCAGTGCCGTGCATCGGTGTTTCCATTCATTCCGAGGATGTGGAGGCGGGCCGGTGACATGCCCGCCCGCCGTGGGCGGTCGAAGGTTCGGCGGTCACCGTCCGGTCGACGGTGCGGCGGCGAGCCGCGCGGCGGTGGCGGTGAGCCACACCAGGCCCAGTGCCGCACCCGCGAAGAAGACCAGCACGCTGGCGGCCGAACCGGCGAAACCGGCCAGGACCGCCACCGGAACGATCCGGGAGACCGCGGCCCAGCCGCGGCGGCCCTGGACCGAGAAGTACCGGGCCAGCACCAGGAACGCCGCGCATAGTGCCAGGTAGCCGACCATGCCGCCGAACATGTGGACGGCGCCGCTCGCGCTGAGCGAGGCGGTCGGGCCCTCGGCGGCGCCGGGCGGGAAACCGGCGCCGGGGTCGGCGGGGAAGACCGCGCTGACCAGGAACGAGGCTCCGAACACGGCGATGAGCCTGGGCGCCCAGGTGCCGCCGGGCCCGCCGTCCAGCGTCCGCCGCACACCGGCCGCGCCGACGATGATCAGTACTCCGGTGAGCACGAAGCTGGTCTCCTGGATCCAGCCCAGGTCACCGAGGCTGAGCTGGCTGATGGCGTTGCGGGTGAAGTCGTAGCCGTCACGGAGCAGCCCCTGGGTCACGCCTGCCGCCAGGAACAGCGGACCCGCGGCCATCGCGCAGCCCAGCAGCGGCCGGGCCGCCGGGCGGGGGGCGTGCGCGGTGCGGACGGTGGCGGCCGGGGGATGGATCGTGTGGGTCATGAGAAGCTCCTTGGTCGGTGGGTTTCGGCCGGATGAACGGGTCAGGCCGGCTGGTAGGCCAGATCGAGCACGCCGGTGGCGAAGGCGACCGACCGGACCAGCTTCAGCGGCACGGGCGCGGTGCCGTCGGGGAACAGGCGCCGGCCCCTCCCGACCGCTGCGGTCATCTCCCTGTTCAGGTACGGGAAGTGCCACCGCTCCGGGGCCTCCACCACACCGTCCAGCGAGACGAACAGCCCGGCCGCGATCTTCCGCCCTGTCAGGCCATCGGTCATTGCGATCAACTCCTTGCCGGCACGCCGCGAATCCGGCCGGAGTGGCCGAACGAAAAGTAAGCTTGTTATTAGCAAGCAAGCTTTGTCAAGCGAAGCTCGCTATAGGATGTGCCTCATGACGGCTCGCAAGTACGGACAGTTCTGTGGCTTGGCCCGCGCGTTGGAGATGGTCGGCGAACGCTGGACGCTGTTGATCGTCCGCAACCTGCTCTCGGGCCCTCAGCGCTACACCGACCTGCGCAAAGGCCTGCCGGCCATCCCGACCAACATCCTGTCGGCCCGCCTCAAGCAACTAGAGGAGGCGGGCCTGGCCACCCGCCGCCCGCTGCCCCGCCCCGAGCGCGCGATCGTCTACGAACTCACCGACTACGGCCGCGACCTGGAACCGGCACTGATCGCACTCGGCCGCTGGGGGGCCCGCACGATGACCGAACCCCTCCCCGGCGAGACCATCACCGCCGAATCGGTCGCCATGGCCTTCCGCACCACCTACCGCCCACAGGAGGCCCAGGACACCACCGTCGGCTACGAGGTCCGCATGGGCGAGTTCACCCTCCACATCCAGATCACCGCTGGCGCCCTGACGGTCGGCATCGGCCCGCACCCGGCCCCTGACCTGGTCATCGAAAGGCAGAACGAGCAGGGAATCCACGCGCTGATGACCGGCGCCAAGTCCCCCGACCAAGCACTCGCCGATGGCAGCGTGCAGGTGGAGGGCGAACCCGAACTCCTTCACCGGTTCGTCCAGGCGTTCCGTTTCTGACAGCGGGACAGGCCCTTCCGGAGGCATCGGGTGGCTACCGCAATGCGGTCGGTGTTCGTTCGGTTGCCATGGGCGCGTTGCCGGCGGGTCGGCGCTGCTCGCTCCGGTGGATGGTGAGGAATTCGATCTGGTCGGCGACGAGCCGTTCGACCAGAGGCGGAGGGCAGAACGTCGTGCTGCCCCAGGTCCCACTCGACGCCCGGCTCGCACGACAGGCGGCTCGGCGGCAGTCGCCTTCTGGCCACTGTTCGTGGTCGCCGGTGCGTAACGGTCTTACAGACCTCTTGCTTGCGCAAGGTCCTCGGGCCGTCCTGTTGGGATGGTGACGTCGCATTACCGCCAGTGCTGGAGGAATCGTCTTCCTACGGTTGCCGGGTGCAGACTGACACCAAGGCAGAGGGCCCTGTTCCGCTCCGCAGTTCCGTGATCGTGTTCATGGCGGTCGCGGCCGCGCTGGGCACCTCGACGATCTACCCGATGCAGCCGGCGATCGCGAAGGTGGCGGACTCGCTGGGGGCTGACATCACTGCCGTCGGGCTGGCGCTCGCTTGCGGCCCCGTCGGCTACATGGTCGGGCTCGCGCTTCTCGTGCCGCTGGTCGACCGGCTCGCGCCGGGGCGCGTCCTCGCCGCTCAGTTCGGGGTCCTGGCATGTGGGCTCGTGGTCGGCGCCGCCGCCGGCACCGTCACACTCCTGGGAGCGGTGATGATCGTGATCGGAGCATGCTCGGCGGTGGGGGCAGGTCTGAGTTCGGTCGCGGGTCGACTGGCACACGCGCGGCGGCGCGCGACCGTTCTGGGGACGGTGACCGCCGGCATCTCGGTGGGAATCCTTGCCGGCCGAATCGTCGGCGGGTGGCTGACCGACGAGTTCGGATGGCGCGCGATGCTGCTCGTGTTCGCCGCTGCATGCGGACTCATCGCCCTGGGGTGCGTGCTGGTGCTGCCCAATGCGGCCAGAGGCACCGGGCGTGGATATCTCGCTTCCCTGCGTTCGGTGCCGGGATTGATCGTCCACCACCCGGTCCTGCGTGCCGCCGCTCTGCGGGGCTCGCTATGGTTCTTCGCCTTCTGCGCGGTATGGGCCGGTATCGCCGTAGCACTGTCCGAGCCCCCATATTCCTTGTCAGCCGAACAGGTCGGCCTGTACGCGCTGGCCGGCCTGTCGGGCGTCCTGGCCACGCAGGTCGCCGGGGCGTGGACCGACCGCGTGGGTGCTCGTCGAGTGATCTTGATCGGCCTCATGGTCGCCGGAGTGGCTGCGGTCGCCATGGGCTTCAGCCTGTCGAACACGGCCGTGACCTTGATCTGTCTCGCCGTCTTCGACGCAGGGCTGTTCGCCGCCCAGGTCGCCAATCAGAGCACCGTTCTGGCGATCGACCCATCTGCGCCGGCGCGCTTCAACAGCGCGTACATGCTGGTCTACTTCGTTGGCGGCAGTCTCGGAACCGCATTTGGAGCCGCGGCGGTCGAGTGGTTCGGCTGGCCCACGACCGCTCTGATCACCGCAGCGGCCATCGGAACAGCAGCGGTGACCACCGGCTTCGCGAGGATCGGCGACCATTGTCAGAAGCAGGTCGCAGAGAGGAACCATGACCGCTCGAAAACCCGTTAGCGGACCATGGCGACCACTGCTAACCTCTCGGTGGCCGTGCCGGAGAACGAGGAGGTGGTACCCGTGAACGCAGTATCGACATGGGTGCTCCCCTCTGGGGTCGCGGTCGGGCGATAGGTCGTCCGGGAGCGCCGTTCAAGAGCTCTCCCGAAAGGCACGACCATGCAATTCACCTCTGAGCAGCGCCTCGATGACGGCGTCCTCGAACACGAATTCACCCTCGGTGAGATCCCCGGCATCCTGTGGACGCCCGCTTCGGCGTCCGCACCGGTCCCGCTGATCCTGCTCGGCCACCCCCCGCTCGGAATGCGCAGGATGTACCCCCGGCTGGCGGCGCGGGCCCGGCAGTGCGTGGCCGACGGTTTCGCCGCAGCCACCATCGAGCTCCCCGGGAGCGGTGACCGGCCCCGCCTGCCCGGCGCCGAGCAGGCGGGCGCCGACCTGCGCCGGGCGATGCAGGCCGACGAGCCGGTCGGTGACGAGATCATCGACGCCCTCATCCTCCCGCTCGTCGACAAGGCGGTCCCGGAATGGCAGGCCACCTTGGACGCCCTCCTGGCGCTGCCCGAGATCGGCGGCCCGGTCGGGTACTCGGGGGGAGTGATCTCCATCGGCATCCGGCTCGCGGTGGTCGAGCCGCGCATCGTGGCCGCCGGCCTGTTCGCCGGGAGTTTCGTGCCGCGCACCATGTTCGAGCAGGCCCGGCAGGTCACCATCCCGCTGCATGTGCTGCTGCAGTGGGATGACGAAGGCAACGACCGGCAGGCGGCCCTGGACCTGTTCGACGCCTTCGGGTCCAAGGAGAAGACGCTGCACGCCAACATGGGCGGGCACACCGGTGTCCCGCAGTTCGCCGGAGCGGACGCGGCCGGGTTCTTCGCCCGGCATCTGCGCTAGCCGCGGGCCGGGGCCCCGCCGTCAGGCCGGCCCGGCTCAGATGGTGGGCGCGAACTCGGGGAGCGTGAGGGCCGCATGGGCCGGGCGGCCCTCCGACGGAGGCATGGTGCCGAGGCTGCGCAGGCTGCTGTTCCGCTGCTCCAGGGCCTGCTCGGTGGTCGGGAAGAGGGTGGCGCCGCCCTCGCCGACCAGCCCCTGATTGGCGGTGACGAACTTTCGGGTGTCGCGTTCGTAGGCGGTGAAGCCCGCGGCGTGATCCCGGTCGGCCAGGGAGCCTGCGAGCATGTACGCGCCGACCAGGGCGAGGCTCGTGCCCTGTCCGGTCAGGAACGAGGGCGCGTACGCCGCGTCGCCCACCAGCGCGACCCTCCCGCCGGACCAACGGGGCATGCGGATCTGGCTGACCGCGTCGAAGAACACGTCGTCCGCATCACGCATCGCGGCCAGCATGCCCGGGACCTCCCAGCCGGCGTCGGCGAAGACTTTGGTTACGAGGTCCTGCTGGGCTTCCGGGTCCGCGAACGCGTCGAACGGCGGCTCCGGCTGCGCAAAGTTCAGGAAGGCGTGCACGTCGTCGCCGTCCCCTGTCGCGTAGAGCGCCGCGGCCCGGCCCGGGGTGTTCCACATGATGGTCTCGTGGGAGAGGGCGAAGGTATTGGGCATCGTGAATACGGCGAAGCAGTAGCCGAGGTAGCGGTGGAACTGCTCTTCGGGGCCGAACACCAGCCTCCGGGTGCGGGAGTGCATCCCGTCCGCACCGACCACCACGTCGAACGTGCGCTCGCCGCCCCCGCGGAAGGTGACGTCGACGCCGTGGCCGGACTGGTCGAGGGTGTCGATCGAGTCGTTGAACACGAACTCCACGTCGTCGCGCACTGCCGTATAGAGGGCGTCCGTCAGCTCCCCGCGGGGTACCTCCAGGTCGTGTTCCGCGACACCGCCCGTGACGCTGTGCGGATGCAGCGAGGTCACTTCGCTGCCGTCCCCGTTGAGGAACGTCAGCCGACGCAGGTCGATGTGCGATTCCCGGAGCCGGGGCAGGACCCCCATCTTCCGGACGACCTCGAGTGCGGTGCCGCGTACGTCGATGGGGTAGCCACCGGCCCGTGGTGCGGCCGCCTTCTCCACCACCGTGACCGCGTACCCGTGGCGGACGAGCCAGTACGCGAGGGCGGGTCCGGCGATGCCGGCGCCGGAGACCAGGGCCGTGCGCCTTGCAGCGGTTCGGACGTCCGTGAGTTCGGTGCGGGTCATTTCTTGGTTCCTTCGCTCATGGTGCGGGTGACGAGAAGCGACAGCGCCGTGACGGCGCCGGCGATGACGAAGCCGGTGACGAAGGCCGATTCGGCCGGGACGTCCGATCCGGAAGGGGTCTGGGCGCTGAGGAGCGCGCCGCCGAGCTGCGCGCCCACGGCGAAGCCGACCACGCGGGTCACCAGGACCAGGCTGGTGGCGATGCCGGTGTCGCTCTGCTCCACGGACGTGGCGGTGCCGGTCACCATCGCGGTGACGCACAGGCCGTTGGCGAGCGCGATCAGCGCCTTGCCGACGACGATGTGCCATACCTCGGTGTGGACGGCCGCCAGGCCGAGCAGCGAGACGGCCATCAGCACGGCTCCGGACGTGACCACGGCGCGCGAGCCGAAGTGCCGCGTCCCGAGCCCGCCCAGCGGACCGGCCAGCGACGCCATGACGGCGCCGGGCAGCAGGAAGAAGCCGATCTGGGTGGCACTGGCGCCGAATCCGTATGCGTCGGTGGGCACCGCCAGCATCTGCGGGACGAGATAGACCGCGACCGCCGTGCCGACGCAGATCACGAACGTCAGCACGCACGACTTCCACACCGCGGGACGTGCGAGCATGTGCAGATCGATCACCGGCGCGGATACGCGGCGCTCGACGGCCACCCATCCCGCCACGAAGGCGGCCAGCAGCAGGACCAAGGCGGCGAGCACGAGCGGCTGCGCGGCGATGTCGGGCGCCACCGCGAGCGTGAGCATGAGCGTGACCAGCGCCCCGCCCAGCAGGAGCAGGCCGGGCCAGTCGATCCCGGCGTCGTCGGGCCGTCCGGGCGGATCGTCCGGCATCAGCCTGCTCACCAGCAGGACGGACGCGATGACCGCGGTGGTCGGCAGCGCGAACATCCAGTGCCGCGACAGCCCTTCCGCCACGGGCCCGGCCGCCAGGGTCCCCGCCATCGTGCCCCCGACGAACAGCCCGCTGACCACCCCGATGGCGACCTTCGCCCGTTCAGCGGGGAGGTGCTTGCGCACCACGATGAACGACAGGGGCAGCGCGCCCACCATCGCTCCCTGCAGTACCTGGCCGAGCAGCAGCACCGGCAGGTTCGGGGCGAGGGCGGACACCAGGCCGCCGGCCGAGACCACCGCCATCAGCCGGACGAGGACCCGCTTGCCGCCGTAGCGGTCACCGAACTTGCCGGCCACCGGGGTGATGAGCGCGCCCGTGATGAGGAGCACGATGCTGAGCAGCGCCCCTTCGGCCGGAGTCATGTCCAGCTCGCGTTGCAGGAGCGGAAGCGTCGGTGTCACCACCGACTCCAAGGCGCCGCAGGCGATCGCCAGCATGCCGAGCGCCCCGATGGCGATCTTGCTGATGGGGGCGGCCGGGGGAGCCGAGATCGTGGTCACGAGTGTCCTTTTCGTCGGTCCGGGCGAGGGAGGGGGCGGCCGTCCGCGTGCGCCGCCGTCTACAGTGCGCGCTGCGGCGCAGGCGGGCGGTCGATGGCGGGGGGCGGGGGGCGGGGCGGGAGCCGGTGCGGGTGCCCGTCCGCCTGCGCCTAGGTTCGCCGGCGTAGCACTCCCCGCGCGGGAAGCGTGACCGCGAGGAGCGTCAGCGCGCCGGCGGCGGCCGCGAAGGACCCGTACACCAGCGGCGGGACGTACGGTGCCTCGCCGGTCATGCCGCTCATCATCGGGACCAGCGTGGCCGCGGCGATCGCGGAGCCGAGGAGCACCCCCGCGGCCGACACCAGCAGGCCCTCCCAGCCGAGCATCTGCAGGACCTGCCGCCGGGTGGAGCCGACGAGGCGCAGCGCGCCCAGCTCGCGGCGGCGGTCGAGGACCGTCATCACCAGGGTGTTGACGGCGGCGATGGCGGCGAAGCCACCGAGAAGCGCGGCCATGGTGGTGTTCATCCAGGCGCCGGTCTTGGCGTCCAGACTCCGCTCGGTGGCGAACCCGGAGGCGTCGGTGACCTCGCCCAGGGCGGCGAGCGGCTGCCGCGAGCCGCCGCGTACGAGCAGCATGCCGTCGAAGCCGGAGGTGGTGTGCCCGGCCAGCGACGCCCGGTCCATCGTCACCGTGGCCAGGCCGAGCCCGCGGCCGTAGACCGCGACGACCTCGGGCCGGACCTCGGTGCCGTCCGGGAGGAAGAGCGGCATCCGGTCGCCTACGCCGACCTTCGCCGTGCCCGCCAGCGTCTTGTCGATGGCGATACGGCCCGCGCCCATCCGGTCGAGGCTGCCCTCCAGCACGTCCAGGTCCTGCACCTTCGCCAGCTGGGCGCCGGAGCCGACGCCCTGCGCCGCCGCGCCCTGCAGCGCCTTGAACTCGCCGGAACCGGTCGGCACCAGCACCAGCGTGTTGAGCACGCCGACGGCCGCCTCCACGCCGGGCATGCGGGCGGCCCGCTCCGCCGCGTCCACCGGGAGCCCGGCGGAAGCGGTGACCACGTGGTCCGCGGTGATGCCCGCGCGCCGTTGCTCGTCGGCGATGTGGCGCTCGCTCGTGTTCATGAAGACGAGCGTCGAGGCGAAGGCCATGGCGAGCGCGATCGGGGTGATCGCGGAGGCGAGGCGGCGGGCGTTGGCACGGGAGTTGGCGCCCGCGAGCCAAGCGGCGGGCCCCGCACCGCGCAGCGGCAGGCCGAACAGGCCCGCGCACAGCCGCGCCACCAGCGGGCCGAGCAGCCCGACGGCGAGCATGAAGCACATGACGACGCCGAGGGCGGCACCGGCGGCGCCGTCACCGGCCGAGCCCGCGGCGACGCCGGCGAGCGCCGCGCCGCCGACCAGGGCCGCCACGCCCAGGACGGTACGGACGGCGCCGGGCCGCACCCGCTCGACGGACGCCTCGGTGAGCGCCTGGCCCGGCTTGGTCTTCGCGGGCCTGCGCCCGGCGATCCAGCCGGCGCCGAGCGCGGTCAGCAGCCCCGCGCCGACGGCGGCGAGGAGGGGGAGGCCGGAGACGTGCACCCGTACGGCCTCGGGGATCGCGCCGCGGTCCTGCAGCTGTCCGAACCACCAGTGGGCGAGCCCGATGCCGGGCAGGGTGCCGAGGAGCCCGGCGAGCGGCGCGACGAGCAGCGCTTCGGCGGCGACCGCGCGGCGGACCTGCCGCGGGGTGGCGCCGATGGCGCGCAGCAGCGCGAACTCGCGGGCCCGCTGCCCGACCGACAGCGCCACGGTGCCGGCCGCGGTGAAGACGGCGACGACGGCGGCGATGCCGCCGAACGGGCCGCCGATGCCGAACAGGGTGTCCTTCGCGTAGGCGAGGCCCGGGTCCTCGACGGCGCCGCGGTCGTCGCCGGTGTGCACGTGGACGCCGGAGCCGGCCAGGGCCTTCTCGACGGAACCGGCGAGGGCGCCCGGGTCCGTGCCGTCCTCGGCCAGCACGGCGATGGCGTCCGCCTTGCCGGGGTGGCCCGCGAGCGCGGGCGCCTGGGCGTCGGCGAACCAGGCGGTGCCGCCTGCCGCGCCGGTGTCCGCCGCCGCGGCCTCGGCGATGCCGGCGACGCGGAAGGTACGCCGCCCGGCAGCGGTTTCGAGCGCGATGGCCCCGCCGACGGACGTCTTCGCGGCGCGGGCCGTCCCGGCGGCGAGCACGACCTCGCCGGGGGACGGCGCGGCGCCCCGGGTCAGCGCGGAGCCGGTGAAGGCGTGCGAGCCCCATCCGTGCGCGGTGAGCGGGGCGCCCCCGGCCAGGACCGGGAACGTGAAGTCCGGCACCGCCGCCCGCGCCCCCGGCACCCGGGCGGCCTTCGCCGCCAGCGCGGCGTCCACGCGTGCCGTGTCCGGCAGCGGCACCGCCTCCCGCTCGCGGTCCTCGCCGCTGCCCGTCACGACGTACTTGTACTGGTCGGCCGCGGCGACGACCGGCGCCTGCGCGTACCGCTCCGCCGGGACCGACGCGCGCAAACCGGTCTCGAGCAGGATGCCGCAGGCCGAGACGATCAGCGCGGACATCACCAGCGCGACGAACGTCCCCGCGAACGACGCGGGCCTGAAGCGGACGGCGGCGCGGGCCAGTCCGTTGGGTTTCCACCTCATGCCGCCGCCCCCGCCATCGCGCCCGCGTGGGCGGTACGGGCCGGGAGCGCGGTCATTCGCGCCGCGATCTGCTGCGCCGAGCCGCGCTCCAGCCGGTCGGCGAACGCGCCGTCGGCGAGGAAGAGCACGCTGTCCGCCCAGGCGGCTGCCGCCGGGTCGTGGGTGACCATGACGACGGTGGCGCCCAGCCGGTCGACGGCGTCCCGGAGCAGGCCGAGCACCTCGGCCGCCGTGCTGGTGTCGAGGGCGCCCGTCGGCTCGTCGGCGAAGATCACGTCCGGCGACGTGACCAGGGCGCGGGCGACCGCGACACGCTGCTGCTGGCCGCCGGACAGCTCGGCGGGCCGGCGCCGCGCCTTGTCGGCGAGGCCGACCCGGGCGAGCACCTCGGCGGCGCGGCGGCGGTCCCGGCGGCGGCCGGCGAGCCGCATGGGCAGCAGCACGTTCTCCTCAACGGTCAGCGACGGCAGCAGGTTGAACGCCTGGAAGACGAAGCCGAGGCGGCTGCGGCGCAGCTCGGTGAGCTCGTTCTCGTTCAGGCCGGTGATCTCGGTGCCGCCGAGGCGGACGGATCCGCCGGTGGGCAGGTCGAGCCCGGCGGCGCACTGCAGGAAGGTGGACTTGCCTGACCCCGACGGGCCCATCACCGCGGTGAACGTGCCGCGGGGAAGGGCGAGGTCGATGCCCGCGAGGGCGTGCACGGCGCCGCTGCCGCGGCCGTAGCTCCGCCGGACGTCGCGCAGTTCGACGGCGAGCCCGGGGCCGGCGTCCGGGGCGTCCGGTCGCGCGTCCGCCGTGCGCCGCTTGCCACTGCGTAGCTTCATGTTCACGCCTTTCGTGATCTTCATGTGCCGATGCAGTGGAGTGTGCGGCGGCGGTTGCGCGCCGTGCGTCATACCGGGGAGCCGATGTCCACCCCTACGGGCGTAGGGGGCGGCGGAATGCGGCTACTCGCCCGCGGTCACCAGCCCCGACTCGTACGCGAAGACCACCGCCTGGGCGCGGTCGCGCAGGGCGAGCTTGGTGAGGACGCGGCTCACGTGCGTCTTCACGGTCTGCTCGGCCAGCACCAGCGTCTCCGCGATCTCCGAGTTGGACATGCCGCGGGCCACCAGGGTGAGGACCTCGGTCTCGCGTTCCGTCAGGGCTTTCAGCCGCAGCGCGGGCCTGCCCTTGGCGGGGGGACGCCGCCGGGCGAAGTCCGCGATGAGGCGGCGTGTCACGGAGGGGGCCAGCAGCGCGTCGCCCGCGGCGACGACGCGCACCGCCGCGATGAGGTCGGCGGGCGGCGCGTCCTTCAGCAGGAAGCCGCTCGCGCCCGCCCGCAGCGCCTCGTAGACGTAGTCGTCCACGTCGAACGTCGTGAGCATCAGCACGCGCGGAAGGTGCGCCACGCCCAGCGAGGGCGTGAGGAGGCGGCGCGCGCCCTCGAGCCCGTCCATCTCGGGCATGCGGACGTCCATCAGCACGACGTCGGGACGGGTGCGCCGGCTCAGCTCGACGCCCTGTGCCCCGTCGGGGGCCTCGCCCACCACCTCGATGTCGCTCTGGGCGGCCAGCAGCGCGGCGAAGCCGGCCCGCACCATGGCCTGGTCGTCGACGATGATGACGCGCGTCACGTGGGGTCCCTTTCGTTCAGCGGTAGGTGGGCGGCCACGCGGAAGCCGCCGTCAGGCAGCGGTCCCGCCTCGAGCGTGCCGCCGACGAGGCGGACCCGTTCCCGCATGCCGACGATGCCGTGCCCGGTGCCGCGCTCCTCCAGCGGCGCGGCGGGCGGTGCGGGCGGGGGCCCGTTGACGACGAGGACGGCGAGCCGCCCCCCGTTCTCCGCCACCGCCACCCGCGTCGCGGCGCCCGGCGCGTGCCGTACGACGTTCGCGAGGGCCTCCTGGACGATGCGGTACGCGGAGAGCCCCACCGCCTCGGGCACGTCGGCGTCGCAGGAGGCGAACTCGACCGGCACGCCCGCCCGCACCGTCGCCTCCACGATCTGCCCGATCCGCGTCAGGTCGGGCTGGGGCGCGAGCTCGCCGTGCGTCTCCTCGTTGCGCAGCACGCCGAGGAGCCGCCGCATCTCGCCGAGCGACTCGCGCGCGGTCGCCGCGATGGACGTGAACTCCTCCCGCGCGTCCGGCGGCAGCCCGTCGAGGCGGTACACCGAGGTGTCCGCCTGCACCGTGATGACGGACATGTGGTGCGCCACCACGTCGTGCAGCTCGCGCGCGATGCGGGCGCGTTCCTCCAGCAGCGTCCGGCGGCCGCGCTCGGCCTCGCTGATCGTCTCCTGCTCGGCGAGCCTGCGCTGCGCCTCGTACCGCTCGCGGAGCGCGGCGCCGAGCACGAGGGCGACGCCGCCGAGAATCGTGAGCAGCGTGTCCCGGGCGCCCGTGCCGTGGGGGGCGACGAACCCGAGGGCGACACTCGCGCCCGCCGTCGCCAGCCACACCGCCAGCAGCGTCCGGCGCGACTCGCGCAAACCGAGGGCGAGGCAGAGGCCGATGTACCCGACGATCTCCATGGGCGGGAACGGCCAGAGGAGCCGATCCTCGAAGTCGACGGTGAGCAGGGCGAGCGCCCCGGCGACGTCCGCGGCGAAGACCACGCACCAGGCTCGCAGCGGCCGGACGACGGCGAGCAGCAGCGGCGCCGACTGCGCGACGGCCAGTGCGCCGGCGACGGCTCCGTTCAACCCGTAGTCGGCGCTGAGCACCGTGATCGTCGTGGGCAGCAGGGCGAGGAACAGCACGAACGCCACGGCCCAAGGAAGCAGCCGCACCCACCGCCGCGGAGCCTGCGCGAGCAGTGCGCGCGGCTTTTCCACTGGCGTCATGAACCCAGACTACACTGCACGGTGCAGTGTAATCAGGATAGAGTGTGCCCATGCCGACCACGAAGACCCTGCGTGAGGGGTCCGCGCAGAAGCGGGCCGCCATCCTCGCGGCGGCCCGGGACCTGTTCCTCGCCGACGGTTTCGACCGCTCCAGCGTCGACGCGGTCGCCGCCCGGGCCAAGGTGTCCAAACGGACGGTCTACGACTATTTCGGCGACAAGCGCACGCTGCTCAAGGCGGTCGTCGACGACATCGGCCAGTCGCTCGTCACGACCGTCCAGCGCACCCTGGACGACACCCTCACCGACCGCACCCAGGCGGCCGACCTCGAGGACGCCCTGGTGACGTTCTCGATGCGCATCGCCACCGACATGCTCGGCTCGGCCGAGTACGCGACACTGCAACGGCTGGTCCGGACGGAGTCCGGCCATCTCCCGCGCCGCGGCTACAGCTCCATGGCCAACACCCCCGACGAGGAGCTCGCCGAGCGGCTCGCCGCCTTCGCCGAGGCCGGGCTGCTCGACGTCCCCGACCCCCGGCTCGCTGCCGACCAGTTCATCGCGCTGACGTTCGGCGTCGCGCTGGACCGGTTCGGTTCCGCGAACGCCGCGGAGGACACCCGCGTCCAGCCCCTCGTCGTCGAGGGCGTCCGCACCTTCCTCCGCGCCTACCGAACCACGTAGACGAACCGGTGCGCAGAGGGCCTCCGGCGCCTCCACCCTGCACGCCGGTGCCTCGCTGAGCGAGGGCCATCTGTCGGATATCGCGCGTGCCGGCCTCTGGTGGCTCCGGCAGTACCTCAGCCAACCAGAACCCGATCTCTCCTGGGAGGCTTTCGACCAGCGCGTGCGGCCCTTGGTCGCCAAGGTCGTCCGTGGCGGCCACCGACCGGATGAGCGAAGACCCCGGACTCCAACAGAAACTCATCTGGGTCCTCCGGCAGTCGTTCGAGCTGGTCGAGTGGAGCGACCTTGCAGAAATGACAGACGAACTCGGACGGCAGACCGGCTGACATGTCTTCCCAGGCGATCATTGCGTCGCCCAGTGCGCTCACTCAGACCCGGTTCCAGTAAGGGCGTAGACCGCCAGCGAGACACACGAGAGCGAGCTGGCCGACGGGTGACGCAGGCGTTCGGGCTCTGAGGCAGGACGCGCCGCCGAAGCCCAGGGCGACGCTTGGGCAGGCGCATCCTGGCTCTGATGAGGCTGAGGAGCCACACTCAGGTCCGCCTGCGGAACGCCCAGCGCGTGGAGTCTCATCCCCGCGATCTCCAGCAGGTCCCGCGAAGGGCTGGTTCCCGACAACCGCAAGCTCGGTGAGACTTCTATCGCGCCTGCCAGGAACTCTCCACCGCCCAGGAAAGGGTCGATTGCCGGTCGGCTTGGTGCGGACCTGTTGTTCGGTTCGCCGACGGCTGCGCGCGGTGGCATCGTGGGCGGGTGGCGCAGAAAGAACGAGGTGTGACGGGTTCGTTCGGCACGTGGCTGGCGGGGTTGAGCCGGGAAGAGTTGGCCGGCCTGCTGACCGAGCGGCCGGACGCGACGGCCGACCCGGAGCCGTCGACATTGGGTGAGCTCGCGGAACGGCTGTCCGGCCCGCGCGGGGTCATGGCGGCATTCGCCGCCTGCGATCTGCCGTTGGTGCAGTTCGCGGAGGCGCTCGCGGCCCTCGGCGGCACTGCGGCGAGGCCGGACGCCGAGGCGTTGCTGGGCGCCGCGCCGGACGACTTCGCGAGGGTGCTGGACGCACTCGTCCGGCGCGGCCTCGTATGGCCGGCGGATGGTCTGCTGCATCTCGCGGAGCCGTTGAGGGAATGGCCGATCGGGGACGGACCGCTCGGTTTGGGGCCCTCGGCCGCCGTTCTGCTGCCGCACCTGAGAGCCGAGGATCTCCGCCGGATCGTCCGCGGCCTGGGAGTCGAGCCACCGGGCAAGCGCAAGGCCGAGCTGCTGGAGGCGGCTCTCGCGGGCCTGAGTGACGCGGAACGGGTGCGGCGGGTCGTGGCCGCCGCGCCGCAACAGGAGCGGCGCCTGATCGAGAAGGTTGCGCGCGTCGGCCGCGTGGACGACAACCAGGGCATCTACCTGTTCGGCCAGAAAGGCCCGTATGCCTGGGCGCTGGCGCGGGGACTGCTCGTCCAGCCCGACTGGCTGGAGCCGCTCATGCCCGCGGAGGTGGCGCTGGCGCTGCGCGGCCCGTCCTATCGAGCGCCTTTCACACCGGCCGCGCCGTCCGTCGGCACGGCCGCGGCGCCGGAGGCTACGGTGACGGCGGAGTTCGCCGCGGCGTCGGCCCGCGCCGTGGAGCAGATGGAAGCGGTTCTGCGGTCCTGCGCCTCGGAGCCGCCGACCCGCTTGAAGTCCGGTGGCCTCGGCGTCCGGGAGCTGCGGCGGACGGCCAAGCGGACAGGAGGTTCCGAGGACGCCGTCCGGCTCTGGCTGGAGCTGGCCGCGGCCGAGGGGCTGCTGGACTGGCGCGACGGCGCGCTCGTTCCGACGGCCGAAGGCGGTGATCCGCTGCCGGCCGCCGAGCGCTTGGCGTCCATGGTGCGTACCTGGGCGCACATGCCGCGCCTCCCTTTGCTGGACGACCCGGAGGAGGGTCGTGGCGCTTCGCTGGACACTCGGGCGTACGATCCGGCGGCGCCCCGGTTGCGCGCCGCGGTGCTCGGAAGCCTCGCGGGCCTGCCCGGAGGACGCGGCGCGACCGGACCCGAGCAACTGGTCGCGGCGGTGACATGGCGGTCCCCGCTCCTGTTCGAGGACGCCGAGCCGGCACCGCCTTACATCGCGGCCGTCTGGCAGGAGGCGGAACTGCTCGGTGTGCTCGCCCATGGCGCGCTCACTGCGACCGGACGCGTACTGGCGGGCGCCGAGGCTCAGACAACGCTGGCCGAGGCCGCCGTGGACGCGTTGGAAGCGGCGTGCGGACGGGTACTCCTGCAAGGCGACCTCACAGCCGTGGTCCCCGGGCCGCCCGCGCCGTGGCTGGCCGGGCTCCTGGATCTGGTCGCCGACCGCGAGTCTCGGGGCACCGCCTCGGTCTGGAGGTTCGGCCTGTCCAGCGTGCGGCGCGCCCTGGACGCGGGCCGCTCCGCCGAAGGGATCCGCTCCGACCTGGAGGCGGCGGCGGGCACCGATCTGCCGCAGCCGCTGGCGTACCTGATCGACGATGTCGCCCGCAGGCACGGCGAGGTCACCGTCACCGCGCTCGCCTGCGCGATCTGCTGTTCCCGTCCCGCGCTGCTCGCGGAGATCCTGGCCCATCGAGGGCTGCGCCGGCTGAAGCTCCGGGAACTGGCGCCCACGGTGCTCGCCAGCGCCGAGCCGGTGGACCAGACCCTCATGGCTCTCCGGGCGGCCGGTTACGTACCGGTCGGCGCGGGCGACTCTGGCGCACCCTTGATCGAACGCGCACCGGCACGCCCCTCACGCCGACCGTCACGTCCCTCACGCCACGGGAGGCGTCCGACCGGGAAGCACGAGGCTTCCCGGCCGCGCACGCCGATCGGCCTGGCCGACCGGCTGCACGGAACGTCACCGGACCTGCCCGCCGAAACCGACGGCGTCGGGGCCGGCATGGCGGACCTTGCTCCGCACCTGTCGGTTTCCGAACGGCGCATGCTGGTCCACGCAGTGCGGACGGGCACTGCCGTCGGCATCGACTACGTCAACACCGAGGGCAATCCCACCACCCGTGTGATCGAGAAGATCCGGCTCGACGCCCCCTTCCTCACCGCCTGGTGCCGGTTGCGTGACGACGAGAGGGTCTTCCACATCGGCCGCGTCCAGGCCGTGACCCCGGCCGTTCTCATGACCTGAGGACCGGTCATCGGCGCATCGCCGCAGAGGCCCGCGATGCGGGGCCGCCTCCGGGGGCCGCGACGCGGGGAGGCTTGGCTCGTGTGATCGAGAAGATCCGGCTCTTCCCCTCCTCATTGCTTTCAGCTACCAAACGACGGAAACGGCGCCGAGATTCAAGCGGCAGAACAAGGGAAATGGGTTCATTTCCGGCGTTATGGGCGGACGCTGAAGAAATCTCGGTGCTGGTTCAGGCCGCGTTTCGGTATGTAGCCTCAGGTTTCGATGAAGGGGTCGACGTACAAGAGGTGTAAATGCCGTGGTGCGGACCGAAAGGAACTTGCTTCCCGCTGTCCGCAGCTGCGTCGTTCATGGCGGACGCCGCGCTGCGCAACTGGCCGCGCTCCTGAAACCGTCTCGGCCGAAGTACCGATGAACGGCACCGGGCGGTGGCGCGCGGCTCGGGGCCGCCTCATGCTGTTCGGCCGACGATGCGGCGACTATCGAGGACGGACCGATGACTTTCACGATCACAGTGGGCGGGGCGACCATCACCCAGATCACCGAGGTGGCGCGCTGGCCCTTCCCTCCGCGGGACATGTTTCCCGCCGCCACCGGCGAGGACGTCGCGCGGACGGCCGCGGAGTTCGGGCCGGGTGCCGTGGACGCGGTCACGGGCGATCTCGTGCTGGCCATCCACACCTATCTCGTGCGGCTCGGCGGTACGACGGTCGTCGTGGACGCGGGCAACGGGAACCACAAGGAGCGGCCCAACCTGCTTCCGCACCATCGGTTCGACACCGACTTCCTGGGCCGTTTCGCGCTGACCGGCACCACCGTCGAGGACGTCGACGTCGTCGTCAGCACGCATCTGCACCCCGATCACTGCGGCTGGAACACCCGGCTCGACGGAGACCGCTGGCGCCCGACGTTCACCGAGGCGACGTACGTGTTCGGACGAGCGGAGCTGGAGAACACGCAGGCGCTGGCCGCGTCGGCTCCGGCCGAGGGAGCCGTCGCGGATCTCGTGCGCATGTACGACGACAGTGTCCGTCCCGTGTTGGAGGGCAGCCGGTGGGAGGTCGCCGACGACGGCCACCTGCTGGCCGAGCACGGGGACACCCGGCTTGTCCTGCGGGCGGCTCCCGGCCACACCGGCGGGCACGTCGTGGTCGAGATCCAGTCGCCGGACGGCGGCGCGGTGCTCTCCGGCGACGTCGTCCACCATCCGGTCCAGCTGCTGAACCCGGAGCTGAGCCAGTCCGGGGATGCCGACCCGGCGCTGGCGCGGCGGACGCGCAACGCTCTGCTGGAGCGCTGCGCCCGAGAGGGACTGCTCATTCTCCCCTCACACTTTGCTGCCGACCATGCGTTCACCGTGGACCGCGACGGCGACGCCTTCCGGCTGTCACCGGCCGCCGGAGCGCGCTCCTGACGCCGCGTCGTAGCTGCGCGCGATGTCCTCTACGCGCGAGGAGGGCATGCCGATGGTCGATGAGGGGCCGGAGAAGTTCGGGTACCCGTCACCGGCGGCAGCCGCGGACCGGCCGAGGCGAACGACGCTTCGTCGCCGCGGGCGCGGCCGTGCTGACCACCTCCCGCGGCAGACCTGCTGAGGACACCGGAGCCGCGTTCGTCCCGGCGGACCTCTGGACCTGAACCTCCTCAGCGTGCTCCGCCGGGACCGGGCCCTGCGTCGGGATGGTCGACCGGGGGCCGCCGACGACCTGCACACGCATTCCACTGGGCGACAGTCTCACCGCCTGGAAATGATCCGCCTCGCATCCGTCCGATCGGTGAACCGCTGCCGCCCGGGCCCGCATCACCGTCCTGCGCGGCGACCTCGCGCCGTCGGGCGCCGTCGTCAAACCGGCGGCGGCCTCGCCCCACCTGCTGCGCCACACCGGCCCGGCGCTGGTGTTCGACGGCATGGACGACCTCAGGGCCCGCATCGACGACCCGGACCTCCCGGCCGACGAGAACACCGTCCTGGTGCTGCGCCACACGGGGCCGCGCGGATATCCGGGGATGCCCGAGGTCAACGACCTCCCGCTCCCGAAGAAGCTGCTGGAGGCGGGCGTCACCGACATGGTCCGGATCTCCGACGCTCGCATGAGCGGCACGGCGTTCGGCACGGTCGTGCTGCACGTCGCGCCGGAGGCAGCCGCCGGCGGCCCGCTCGGCGCCGTCCGCGACGGCGACATGGTCGAACTCGACGTCGCCGCCGGCACGCTGAACCTGCTCGTCGACGCCGACGACATCCGGCGGCCATCGCCCACGCGCTGCTCGACGCCGGCCACACCGTCGTCCTGGCGGGCCGGACACGGGCGTCCCTGCACGAGACGGCCGCGAACCACCCGCGCGCCCACGTCGTCGTCGCCGACGTCACCTCCCCGGCGTCGGTCCGCGCGCTGTTCTCGTCGGCGCGCGGACCGCGGGGCCGCATCGACGTCCTGATCAACAACGCGGGGATCTCCGGAGGGCAGGGTGCCGTCGACGAGATCGAGGACGAGACGTGGCACGACGTGCTCGCCGCCAACGTCACCGGCTCGTTCCTCTGCGCCCGCGAGGCCGTGCGCGTCATGAAGCGACAGCGGCCACCGGGCGGCCGGGTCATCAACAACGGGTCGCTGTCGGCGCACGTTCCCCGGCCCCGCAGCGTCGCCTACACCGTGAGCAAGCACGCGATCAGCGGCCTCACCGCGTCGATGAACCTCGACCTGCGCGACCAAGGGATCGCCTGCACGCAACTGGACGTCGGCAACGCCGCGACGGCGATGACCGCCGACATCGGCGTGCGGGCACTCCAGCCCGACGGCACCAGACGCGCCGAACCCGCGATCGACCCCGCGCACGTCGCGCGTTCGGTCGTCCACATCGTGTCGCTGCCGCTGGAAGTGAACGTCCCGTCCATCACGGTGATGGCGCGGACGATGCCCTACGCGGGCCGCGGCCGACGTCAGCGCCGCCGCAGGACCGGCCGGACGATCGAGCGCGCCCGCTCCAGGTCGCGCGAGATCGTCATGGCCGTCGTCCGCACGGCGGTCTCCATCCGGGCCGTGTCGATCCGTCCGACGACACCGGACATCGACACGGCCGCGAGGACCTCCTCGTCCGGGCCGATGACCGGAGCGGCGACGCCGACGATCCCCTCGATCGCCTCCTGCCGGTCGAACGCCGCACCCCGCCGCCGCACACGTCGCAGCTCGGCCCGCAGCTCCCCGCTCTCCACCGCCGTGTACGGCGTGAAACGCCGCAGGTCACCGGGGATGACCACCATCTCCGGAGGCATGAACGCCAAGATCGCCTTGCCGGACGCGCTCGCGTGCGCGGGGGACCGACCACCCGAATGCTGAGGCAGCCGCGGCCCCTCGACACTGCGGAAGACGTCCAAGTGCACGACGTCGAAGCCGTCCAGCACCGCGAGCCCGACATTCTGCCGGGTCGCCTCGTGCAAGGTCATCAGATGCCTCTTCGACGCCTCGCGCAGGTCCCGCTGCTGCGGCAGCTTCTCCCCGATCTCGAAAAGCAGCAGGCCTGGACGGTAGTCCCGCCCGTCTCGCTCCAGCAGACCGACCCGGACCAGCTCCCGCACCGTCCGGTACACCGTCGTCTTCGGCAGCCCCGTTCGCTGCGCCAGCGCTGCCGCGCTCAACGCGCCCCGGCTCCGCGCGAACTGCTTCAAGATCTCGGCGACACGGCCGACCGAGGTGACCTCCCCGGTGGCCCGATGGGCGGGACTCATCCCGAAATTCTCCCCGCGAATCCCGCGAATGTCCAGGTCACAGAGCCCGCACCGCGCCCTCGGCAACCGGCTGCCAGCCCCGCGCCGGCACTGGAACCTGACCACCGACACACAGGAAACCAGGCGCCGCAGAACCACTCGCCGCGAGCCTTGGTAGCCGTTCTCCTCGACGGCGATGACCCAGTCACCGACCCGGCGCACCGGTGCCTGCCGAAAATCACGTCCGTGCAGGTGAGACGTGCAAGGAGTGGGTTCTGGTGCGCGGCTTGATCGGTTCGCAGGGACGGGGCATGGCGAGGCGGTCGACGGACACCTGACCTGAGGTCACCGGCGACCATCAGGAAGGATGTCCGCCATGCCGTCACCGCACCCGCCCGAGTTCCGCCGCCGAGCGGTCGAGCTGGCCCGCCAGGGCGATAAGTCCACGGTCCAACTGGCCAAGGACCTGGGCATCAGCTGATCCTGCCTGCAGAACTGGGTGAGCCAGGCCGATGCCGACGACTAAAGCGCAGGCGGGAAGGGCGGCAGCGACCGCTTGAGCACCGCAGAGAAGAAGGAACTGGCCGAACTGCGGCGGCGTAACCGGCAGCTGGAGACCGAGAACGCAGCGGCATCTGGCCGACGAACACGGCATCGACCGCCGCAAAGTCAAATAGATCCTCGCCAAAGGCCAGTCCGCTGCTCCGTCCTGACCTCCTCGGCGTCTTAAGCCGGTACTGCACATCGGGTGTGAAGCATCGGTGAAGGCGCGGAGTTCAAGCCTGGTCGGCGATAAGTTCTCGGCAGGGTGTGAGAAGGGCCGGCTGGACCGGCGGCACCGTCAAGGACGCCTGACTCGGCCGTCCGCGAGTCGCCAGCGGAATAGCTCGTCGGCGTCGTCATCGCGGCGAGCGCCCGTCAGCCACGTACCGTCCCCGAGGGCGTTGACGACGAGGTCCTCGGACACATCGCCGAAGGGGTAACGCACAGGGCCCAGCCGGCTCAAGTCCGACGCGCTGACCAGCACGTGCTCTGCCCGATTCGCCTCGTAGTCCACCAGCGGAACGAGCACGCGATCGTCATCGACGAATCCGGGGAGCAGTTCGATGGTCTCCGCCTCTCCCAGTTCGAGAAGGGGCCCAGGTTCGCCGGGCGGGAACGTCTCGCGGCGCATGCCGCCGAACTCGTCCAAAGCCACGTAGTGCTCGCCGTTCGGAGACAGCGAGACCAGCAGATCGAGACCCTCCCGTTGCGGCAGGTCGACCACCTCGACACCGGATCCGGTGAATCGGCCGTACACACTGGCCTCACCGCCCAACTCGATGGTGACGTGCTCTCCGTCGGGGTGCAGGCGATGTACCGAACCGCGCTCGGAGCAGTCGGTCAACCAGTACGCCAGCAACCGGCCGGTCGCCGCGTCGATGACCATCCAACTGGTCTGGTCTCCGCCCTCGGGATGGCTTCCCGGGAGGCCGTAGACGTGCGCCCAGACACGTGCGGCATCGGCGGTCACCGCGCAGGACCCCTGCTCGGGCCCCCACCTCGAAAGCTTGTACGGCACCTCCCACAACGTCGTCCCCCGCCGGTCCACCGCCCGCACCCGGTCACGGCCGCCGAACACGGCGAACCGCAGATCGGGACTCACCGCGCTGGCCTCGTCATCGAAGTCGGGCCAGGGACGCGGGAACACCGCCACCGGGCGCGGCGTCCCGTCGAACCCCTCGTCCAAGTCGTAGACGGTCAGGTCTTCGGACCCGCGAACCCTCCCGAACAGCTTCCCCGGCCACCGCTGGCACAAGTCCGGATCGAAGGCCAGCCGCCCGATCCCGGGCGCTCGAACCCGACACACCTCAATCGCCGCGAACATCGGCCCATCTTCCCAGCCCTGCGAGGCCGTCGGGTACTGCCGAACGCACCGCTCGCGCGGGTCACTGAACCGCGCGGCCGCTGCGCTGTCGCGGACGGCCAGGACCACCGGGCGCCCCTTCGCCTGCACCGAACACCGGTCTGCACCGGGTCCTGCTGGACGAACTCGACGCCGCTGGTGAGCTGGACTAGTTCTCAAACTGCCGGAGGTTGTGGACGGTTGCGTCCACGGAGGTGGGGTACGAGTTCGACCAGGTCAAGTGGCATGGCGTCGTGACGTGAGACGGCCACCGCGTGAATCCTTCGAATCGACCAAGATCAGGAGGAAGGAACGCGATGGCCGCCGAGAACAGTGTGGACCCCGCCGAGTGGATTGCCGAGCAGATTGGAATTTTTCAAGTCCGGAATGACGGACTTCGATGGTGCGTTCGGTAAAGATGGTGGCGTCGCGGCTGGCGCACGTGCCCGAAAAGCCGGTAGAGACCGGCGAAACCAGTACCCAGCCCGTGCTAGGAACCATCACCGGCAAGGGCGACAAGAACCTGGTCCGGATCACCGTCGCTGACGACGCCCCAAGTTTGCGCTTCGCAATGGTAGAGAAGACTGGTGCCAGCCAGGCTCTGATCGAGGAATCCAACACTGGCGTCATCATCGCCACCGATAATCACCCATTCTATTGCTTTCGGGTGGTCGACGTCATGCCGGTCACCCCCATTATGTACCTCCGCCCGGCGTGACCAAAATGCCGACCGCGCATCGTCGGATCAACGCCTGGACCAAGGCGGGGCTGCGGCCCCGGTTGCACCATGCCGTGCTGAACGAGTTCAGCGTGCGCGGTCAGGTGGACTGGGCGTCGACAATTGTGGATTCCGCCGTACGGGCGAAAAGGGTGGGCGCGCTGTGATGTGATTGTCCTCGACCAGGAAGGCCGCGTGCCCGCGCTGGATGGGCAGTGCATCGGCGGTAACGACCACGTCTTGCAGAGCCAGGGGCTCAAGCAGATCACGAAAGCAGCCGATCTCGTTGGTCTTGACGGGATACGAATCTGCGCGCTCACCTGCCCGTTCCCGGTCATCGCGGCCAGCAGGTGCGCGGCCGGTGCACCGTCGTGGCGGGAACCGCGCGGACTTGCCGTCCAGGGCCAGGGTGTCGGCGGGACCGGCGCCGGTCAGGGCGGCCGGTCCTTAGGGGCGCACCTGCTCGATCATCCGGCGGAGGGTGGACGGGGCATCGCGGGTGTGGCGTGGGTGCGGCGACCAAACGATCGTGTCCGACCGCTGGGGGCGTTGGGACGTTACGTAGGTGCTGGACGACGGTTGAACGCCTACGGCATCGCGATGTGTTGCCGACCGCAGACGGTGCGCCGTCGTCCGGGCGTCGGCTGTGCTGAGGGATGCCTGCCCGCATGTCGTCGGGCGGCCTGGGCATCGAGGAGGGTAAGGCGGGACCTGCCTGGAGGGCGGGAGGCGACCGACGAGCGGACTTCGAGCGGACACGGGGACATACCCGGACGGAACCGGCGGGGGCAAACCGGGGCGAACGCGCGTTCGCCCTGGTGGGGGTGGTGGGTCGCGTGGGACTCGAACCCACAACCTACGGATTAAAAGTCCGGAGCTCTCGTATCAGAGCGGCGCTCTCAGAGTTGCCATGTACCAGTCTGTCCGCATCCAGCACCATCTCCATGCCGCCACATCCCGCTACGTGCCGCCCCGGTTTAAAACCGCCGAGCGAACAACGAGCGAACACGGCCGTTGTTGGGCGTTCAGCCGTCGAAGCGTGTCCATGGGATGTCGAGGTCTGCGAAGGGGCGGAGGACGCTGTGGTGCGCGGCGCCGGCGGAGATCTGGCACTGTTCGTCTTCGGGGTCGTCGGTGGTCTCAATGATCAGTCCGGGTGCGACGTAGAACGAGGTTTGGAACAGCGGCCACATCCATGTTCGGAGCGGTACGCGGCGCAGCGTGCCCGTCAGCCGGTGGGCGACCGGCCACGGGACCCAGTCCGTCCAGGCCCGGTAGGAAGAGCTCATCACGGCCTCGTACAGCGAGAACTGGATGAGGAAGCCGCTCAATCGCTCGCGTTCGCGATGTCGGCATGTGGGGTCCTCAATGGTCCACACGACCGGATCGTCCTCGCTCGTGTCCAGTGCCCAGACGAAACCACCCTGGCTCTCGAGGCCGAACTTCAGTAGGCCTTCGTGGTCGGTGCGCAGTTCGCCCGGGGGACGGATGGAATTCTGGACGCCCAGGACGTGCGGCCGTCCGTGGGCGAGCCGGTAGAACTCGGCCAGAGTCGTCGGGACATCGGTGACCGTGGAGGGTTCGGGCTTGCTGAAGGGGGCCGGGTGCCAGCCTTCGGTGAACATCTGCAGAGCGGCGGCGCGGTCGCCGTCGAGGTGGTCCAGCCACTCCAACCCGGGCAGTGCGGTGGGCGTGCTGGGTGGACGCACCCGGTCGAGCACATCGAAATCCAGCGGCGGATCGATCGCCAGGTGGCAATCTTCGAGCGTGCGCTGATCGCGGTTGCTATGGGCCCGCGCGTACCGTCCTGTGCCGAGGTACAGCAGCCCCTCTGGTATTCGGACGAATAGATGTACCGGGTGCGACTCCCAGCGGGTCCGTGACCATGGGGTGACGCCCCAATTGCTCAGGAGCCGGTCTGCGACATCGCCTGGCACGGGGCCGACGAGTGTGAAGGTGTCGCGGTTGCGCACTCCGCTGGCGTCCAGATCGTCTCCGGCGTTCGCGACGATCACGGTGCTGTCCGGTCCGTCGGCGACATCGGCGCCTCCGGCGGTGAACCTATCCGCCCCGGGCCCTGCAAGCCCCAGCACGTCACCGTCGTCGGTTACAGCCAACCGGGTCAGCGGCATGCACCGACTGTAACGGATCCCTCGGACGCTGAACTTCGAGTCGCAGGCGGGACCGTCCAGTGACTGGACGAGCCCCCGGAGACGTGCTTTGTCGCGAAGGCACGTCCGGGCATGATTCGCACCATGGAGCATCGCGGGCACGGGCGGTTCGCACTGGTAGATACGGACGACGACCACGTCTTGGGCATGTGCGCCGCGGTGGACGGTCTGTTCGGCAAGCCCGAATGCGGGACGTACGAGCTGTTCGGCTGGGCCCCGGAAGGCGCCGAAATACAGGGCTGGGTCGGTGACCGGGTGTGGCTGCTGCCGGACGACGACGCGTTCGGCCCCTGGCTGCTGGAGGACGCCCGAAGTCTGGGAGGGCACCCGGGGACGGGCAGTCTCGTGCTCACCGGCCTCGACGATTACGAAGGCCCGCCCGAGGGGTATCGGGGCCGCGTCCGCGTGCACGACGAGTACCGGTGGCTCGGCTTTTGTGTCGAATTCGCTCAGATCCTGCCGCCCGAACAGATCACGCCTCCGCTCGTCCTGCGGGGGCTGGCCCCCACTGGCCGGTTGCGGGCGGCGCTGGCGAAGGGCACCCGGCGGGCGCTGAACCTGGAGGAGATCGCCCTGGAGATACGGGACGACCAGGGAGAGTTGCTCACCGACCGGGTGCAGAGGGCCAAGGTCAAAACCTGGCACCCATCCTCCACCGGAACGGACTTGATCGACCTGGAACTCGACGGAAGGGGCTTCACGCCCGTTCCCGAACACCTTCGGCCCCTTTGGGAGCGGTGGTTCACCGGACCGCCCGACACTCCGAACACCTGGGCCGACCTCGACACCCGGCACCGCGTGGCCTGGCTCGATCTCGTCCGAGGACGAGGCTGTCGGCTCTCTCACCGCGATCGTCCGGCCGGTCACGCCTACGAACTCGACGGTCGGGACGTCACAGACGAACCGGGCCTCTTCCTGGCGCTGGGCGAGGCGGTGAACGGGCCGGGCGGCTACTTCGGCGGCTGCCTGGCGGCCCTGGACGACTGCCTGGGCGGCACCTTTGGATACACCGCCCCCGCGACCCTGCTCTGGCGAGACGCCGCGACCGCACGTGAGCACCTGTCCCAAACCCTGACACCCGACGGCGAGTCCTGCGACCTGTTCGCTGGGGTCCTCGACGTCCTGGCCGAGGGCGGCATGCACGTCACTATGGCGTAAGCCGCAAGTCGCCCGGGCGGCATGCACCTATGCAGCCAGGGGGCGGGATTACGACGCCCCCTGCCGGGCTCGCTCAGTCGGCGGACGTCAAGAGCGTCAGCCGCGGGTGCCCCGTCGACGTGTACACATGCCAGGCCTGGAGACCGTTGCCTCCCGGGGCGATCTCCAGGTGGATGGTCTGGCCCGGCTCCAGGGTGAACTCGATCGGCGGACTGCCACGTTTCTCAACGCTACGTAGTCTCCTTGCGCGTGAGTCCCGCCCGTAACGTCCGGGCGGAGCCCGTGCCGTGCTGTCACGGGGAGGTGCCCGGTGTGGCAGGTTTCCCTAAATGTCTCAGCAGGTCGGTAGCGTCCACGGCCACACCCCACGAGACGGGAACCTGCATGAACGTGGCTGAACTCGACGTCTTCTACTGCGAGGGCTGGGACCCGGCGACCCGTACGGCGGTGGGGCCGCTGTCGACGAGCCGGGCCCGGACGCGGGACCGCGCGGGCGAACAGTACGCCGTCCTGCTGTCCTCGGCCGACGGGCCGGTCGCGGTCGTCGAGATCGCGTGGGCGGAGCATTACTGCTCGACCTGGCTGCTGGACGAGGAACTGCGCCGCGACTTCCAGGTCGAAGGGCGTCTGCTGGCCGAAGGCCGCTTCTTCATCCAGCGGATGCGCTCGTGGACGTACGCGAACGCCGAGCAGCCCGAGTTCGACGGGAACGCGGCGCGTCGGACCTGGGTCGTCCACCTGGACGGGCGGATGTGGCTGCAGGACGAGCCGGGCGGTGACGCCGGCGGCCGCTGTGACACCGGCAGCGAGATCGTTCCGGAGGACCACTGGGTGGACGTCCCCGAGTTTGGCGACTGGAGCTGTTTCGCCGCTCTCCTGAGCGATGGCGACTGGAAACTCGCCGAAAAACCGGTCTTGCGTGATGTTTCCCCGGCCGAAGGCGACGGGCTCCCTGCCGAGGAGCGGCCCTGGCGGCCGCCCCGCCCGCTGGCGCCCCGGAACCTGGACCGGGTCCTCGTCCACGGCTCGCGATTCCGGCTCGATTCCGGCGACGCGGTCACCGTCGAGGTTCGACGGGCCGGGACACTGCGGATGCCGTCCGGCAGGGTCGCGGCCGCCGACCCCGGTTGGCTGGAGGGCGGCGCCGAACCGTTCACAACGGCGATCCCGCCGGGCGAGTACGACCTGATGCTGTCCTGGGTCCGTCCGGACGCCTGGCCGGAACACCGGCGGATGGCCGCGGCCAGGCTCGCCGTCCGCGACGTGCCTGTGACGAGCTGGGAACTCGCGCTGCTCGAAAGCCAGGACCCCCGCACGCTGGGCGAGAAACAGTTCTTCGGCTTCGGCGTCGATTCCGGGCTCGGATGCTTCGTGGACGCCGCAGCCGTGGAGGCCCTGGCGAGCATCGCGGACAAGGCCTTTGAGGAGAAGTTCGGCCCTGACGAGGACGACGAGACCCCCGAATTCACCGACCCCGCGACGGGCGCCAATCTCATCGTGTTCCCGGCCGGGTGGGGCGACGGATCTTACCCGACCTGGATCGGCCGCGGCGCGGACGGCGAGGTGGCCGCCCTCGTCGCCGACATGCTCATCGTCAACCGCGCCGAGCCGCTGGACCCCCAGGAGCCGGGTCAGGACGGCGACAGATACCCGCTCGCCGAGCCTCGGTAGACCATGAGTGAGGGCCCGCGGGTGAAGCTACCGGCTCTGGCGAAATCCGCAGGTCGGCGTTGTCAAGAGCCCCTCAATTAGCGGATGACACAGCGACGACGTCAGTGCGCTGAATGGGCCTCAACCACATCCGAGGCGGAGGCTAGGGTGCACGTCCATGGATGCCGCTGATCTTGATTACAAGACCAGGACTTACGCTGCTTGCATTCCTCCGCACCTGGTCTCGCGGCTTATCGAACTCGGCCATACCGATGAGGTGGAGTTCCAGGCCAGCCGTGGGGAGTGGTTCTGCGCTCGAGAGCAGGCACGGCTGCTCGCCGAACAGGGGCGGCGAGTAGAAGCGTCGGAGGTCCTCGCCCCGTATGTCGCCACGGGATGGTGGAAGGCCGTCGAGGCCATGGCGGCGATGTTGGAGGAGTGGGGTAGGGGCGACGAGGCGATCGTGCTGGCCCGTCCGCATGCGGAGGCGGGAGAGCGTTCGCGTTCGGCGCTGGGGGTTCGTCGCGCGTCTGCTCGCGCGGCATGGCCGGGCTGATGAGGCGTTCACTCTACTGCGCCCGCATGTCGAGGATGCGTGGCTGGCCGCCGTCCTGGTCGACGTCGCCGAGGCTGCGGGCCGGGGCGAGGACGCCGCCGCGCTGCTGACCGCCTGTATCAATGCGCCCCGGAGTTGCGACGATCCGTCGTGCAGCCGCCGCAGGATCGAACCCTTCAACGCCGTCGACCTGCTCGCGGCGATCCGTGAACGCCAGGGCCGCGTCGAGGAGGCGATCGCCTTGCTGCGCACCCGGGAAACCACCTCGGTCAACGGCCGAGACCAGCTGGCCGACCTGCTGGCCCGGCATGACCGGCTCGAGGAACTGCGTGAGTACGCGGTGGCCGAGTCCCTCGGGACCGCCGCGCAGTGTCTTGCGGAGGTGCTGGAGGAGCGCGGTGACGTGGAGGGCGCGATCGCGGTGTACCGGCAGCCGGGGCGTTCAGGGTTCGGTAGGAACCACGTGGCCGTTCGTCTCGTGGAGCTGTTGGTGCGGCACGGGCGAGGCGAGGAGGCGACGGAGGTGCTGCGCTCGCTCGCGGACTCGCCCGGCGGGGAGGAGGACTGGATCGTCGACATGCTGTGCACCCACTATGTCGACCAGGGCCGTCCCGAGGACGGCCTGGCGTATCTCGACGCCCTCAAGGCGCGCCGTGGCCGGGAGGAATGGGAGTTCTTCCGGATACGGCTCCCGTTGCTGGTCGCGTGCGGCCGCCGCGAGGAGGCGATCGACCTGGCCATGGCACACCCTGAGCGCGACACCTGGGCCATTGCCGAGCTGCTGGCCGACGCCGGACGCACCGAGGAGGCCGTTGCCCTCCTCGAACAAGACGATGGCGGCAGCATTCTGGCCGACTACCTCATCGACCTCGGCCACATCAAGGACGCCGTGGCGATCCTCCAACACCCCAAACCCAGCTCGACCAGCTGCTGCAGGTTGACGAACCCACTGAAGAGCCCCCGTTCTGAAACCGTGTCACAGCAGTCAGCCGGCCCGCGAGAGCCGGTGAGCCCCTGCGCATTGAGGTGGTTGTCGCAGATAAGGCGGAGCAGCGTCCTGATCGTTCCGTTGCGGCATGCCTGTTCTGCTGAGGAGGTTGGCAAGAAGCTCACAACGATCTATGTCTTCGGTGTACGAAGCGTGCATGGCGATTACGAAGAGTGTCGGTGGGGTCTACCGGCGGTGCGGGTGCGTGGATCCCCGGACGGGGAGAGCGTGGGGCGACCGCTGCCCGAACATGGCTGCCGGCCGGCGGCATGGGAGTTGGTATCTGCGGGTGGAGCTGCCGGTTGGCGCTGATGGCCGTCGTCGGCGGATCCGCCGCGGCGGCTTCCCCACCAGAAAAGCCGCCGAAGAAGCTCTCGCCCACCTCCGAACGCCCTTGAATTCGGGCGGTGAGCTCGTCACGGTGGGCGAGTGGCTTACGCACTGGCTGGCCACCCGCACCGGTGCGGCGTCCACCGTCAGCGGATATGCGAGCCACGTCCGTCTCTACCTCGCCCCGTACCTGGGCACGGTGGCGCTGGCCGAGCTGTCGGTCTCGCACCTGCAGGCGATGTTCGCGCGCATCTCCCGCGACCACGAGCGTCAAGGAAGGCCGCTGACGGCGGCCACCCTGAAACGGATCCGGGCGACGCTGCGCACCGCCCTCAACGCCGCGCTCCGCCGGGGCCTGATCTCCGACAATCCAGCCGCGCGGGTGGAGTTGCCGCCTGCCCGGCGTCCGCGCGCGGTCGTGTGGACCGCAGCGAGGGTCGAGCACTGGCAGCGGACGGGGGAGCGTCCATCGGTCGCGGTGTGGACGGCGGCGCAGACCGCCGAGTTCCTCGACGCCATCGGTGACCACCGCCTCTATGCGGCGTATCACCTGATTGCCCTGCGCGGGCTGCGGCGCGGGGAGGCGGCCGGGCTGCGCTGGTGCGATGTGGACCTGGAGCAGGGCGTCGCGGTCATCTCGCAGCCAGATCCAGCAGCATCAAGGACATCTGACGGCGTGCCCGCCCAAGACCGCCTCGAGCGCTCGTGTCATCGCCCTGGACCGCACGACGGTCTCGGCCCTGCGCGCCCACCGCGATGTCCAGCAGAAGGAACAACAGCAAGCGGGGGAGGCGTATCGGGACAGCGGTTACGTCTTCACCCGACCCGGCGGCGGTCCCCTGGGGCCGGACCGACTCAGCTGCATCTTCCGCACGCTGATAGCCGAGCACGGGCTGCCGCCGATCCGGCTGCACGACCTGCGGCACGGTGCCGCCACCCTCGCCCTGGCAGCCGGTGTGGAGCTGAAAGTGGTACAGGACATGCTCGGGCATTCCAGCATCGTCCTCACCGCCGACACCTACACCTCCGTCCTCCCCGAGGTCGCCCACCGCGCCGCGGAAAAGACCGCCGCTCATGTCATGAAAGCGCGAGGTGTCATTCCTGGCACCAACCGGACCCGCCGCCAAGCACCCACCCGCAAGAAGCGCCGCCGCGGCCGGAAGACGGCATCGCGACCGGGCGCCTCCTCGGCCCATCCCGCGCGCCAGATAGGTCGCCCTCAGCGCCCCTAAACGCCGGCGTCAGGCCATGACCGCGCACTTCTAGAGCCTTTTGGCTCCCTCGTTCCCCGTCGTCGACGTTTGAAGGGCTAACTGAATACGCCACGCGTGTCACCCATCCCAGGGGCGATGCGGTGATCAGTCATGCCCGGCGGGGCGTCGAGCCGTTGGCCGGGTTGGAGGCATGAAGGCTGTCCGGTGTGCCCGGAACGCCCGGGACCCAGGATGGCCTCAGTGCGGCCCCAGGCGGGAGCGGCCAAGGCCGCCGTAGACGGCGTTTGCCCTGGTCAGGGGTGGTGGGTCGCGTGGGACTCGAACCCACAACCTACGGATTAAAAGTCCGGAGCTCTGCCAATTGAGCTAGCGACCCGTTGAGCAAGCGTACCTAGATCGGTGCCGGGTTCGCGACGGGGTTACGGCGGGGAAGGGTGATCGTGGGGGTCGGGGCGTGTTGAGCGGGTTGGCGGGGCGTTCGATTTGACGGTGTGGGCTAGGGGCTTGGGCCGCGGATCTTGCTGGGGCGTGCGGTCCGGTGGGGTTGCAGGGGGAGGGGTTCGCATTGGGCGCGCCAGTGGGTGGGGGGATCGCCGACTATGCCGCCGACGATGGCGCAGTTGGTGTCGATGTCGCCTCCGGCGGCCGCGGTCGTCCAGAAGGCGCGCTCGTAGTCGTCCTGGTTGCGGGCCGCGGCCCAGAGGACGAACGGGACGGTGTCGTGCGCGGCGACCCGGCGTCCGTTGCCGAGGACCGATGACGCGAGGGCCGGGTCGCCGAGGGGGAGGAGGCGGCGGGCGTCGATGATGCCGGCGCGGACGTTCGTCGGCGGGGTGCAGTCGATGATCGTGTCGAGGAACGCGCCGGGGGTGGTGCGGGGGGGGGGCGGCCGCGACGGCGACCGCGATCGCGCCGGCGACGGCTTCGGGGTGCGGGTGCGTGACCTCGGCGGAGAGGGCCGCCTGGCGGGCGGCGGTGGCGGGGTCGCCGAAGTACCAGGCGCCGACGGGGGGTGCGAGCCGAGCGCGTCGCCGACGGCGAGGGCCTGGAGGGTCGCGTAGGCGCGGTTCACGCGGGCTCCAGGAGGTTCGAGAGTTCCTTGCGCGAGGAGATGCCGAGCTTCGGGTACGCCTTGTACAGGTGGTACTCGACGGTGCGGGGGCTCAGGAACAGTTGTGCGGCGATCTCGCGGCTGCTGGTGCCCTCGGCGGCGAGGCGGACGACCTGGAGTTCCTGCGGCGTCAACCGATCGAGCGCGTTGGGTGCGGCGGGCGTCGCGGCGGATTCGCCGGTCGCGCGGAGTTCGGCGCGCGCCCGGTCGAGCCACGGGGCGGCACGCAGGCGTTCGAAGGTCTCGACCGCGGAGCGGAGCGGCACGCGGGCGTCGGAGCGTCGTCGTGAACGGCGGAGCCATTCGCCGTAGAGGAGTTCGGTTCGGGCTCTTTCGAACGGGCGCGTGGACTGTTCGTGCAGCTCGGCTGCGAGCTTGAAGGGTTCTTCCTCGTCGGTGAGGAGGGCTTCGCAGCGTGCGGCGACTGCGAGCGCCCACGGCTGGTTCGCGGCGCGGGCCCAGGCGCGGAAGCGGTCGTGGGCGGGGCGCGCGAGGTCGGGGGCGCCCGCGCGGACCGCGGCCTCGACCTGGTCGGCGGCGGACAGGATGGCGTGGCTGCCGTGCCGGCGGGGGCCGCCGGCGATGTCGTCGAGGCGGCGGAGGGCGTCGTCGTGGCGGCCGAGGGCGAGGTCGAGGAGGGCGCGGGCGCTGTCGGCGAAGCCGCCGCCGGGGGGCGGGGCGTCGGCGGCGAGGTCGCGGAGGCGGTCCTCGTCGCCCTCGATGGCGGCGACGCGGGCGAGGGCGGCGCGGAGCCGTCCGGCGCGGCGGGCGAGGCCGGTGTCGCGGGCGAGCGCGACGGCCTCGGCGACGGACGCCTCGGCGTCGGCGTGCAGGCCGAGCATGATCTGCGCGTGGGCCTGCGTCTGCAGGACGTTCGGGAGGGCGCCGACGAGGCCGTGCCGGCGGCAGCGGGCGGCTTCGGCGGCGGCGAGGTCGAGGACGGCGCGGTCGTCGCCGACGATGATGGCGAGCTGGGCGGCGCGGATGAGGTCGCCGGGGCGGTCCAGGAGGCCGGCGAGGAGCGGCAGGCCGCGGTCGTGCTCGTCGCGGACCTGGTGCGCGAGGCCCCGCACGTACGGGTCGTCCGAGGTGGCGGCGATGCGCAGGACGGACGGAGCGTCCCCGCAGGTCCACGCGTAGTTCGCGGCGTCGCGGAGCATGGCCGTGCGGTCGTCCGGGCCCGCGTGGGCGGCGTGCTCGATGAGCATGCGGACGGCGGCGCGGGGGTCGCCGCGTTCGAACTCGACGGTCGCGTGGACGCGGCCGAGGCGGGCGCGGGCGGCGGGGTCGGTGAGGAGGTGTTCGGCGGACGCCGAGAGCTGTTCGGCTTCCTCGACGTTGCCCGCCTGGAGGGTGAGGTCGGCGGCGGCGGCGAGGCGTGCCGCGCGCGCTTGGGTGTCGGGTGTGAGTTCGGCGGCCTGCTGGTAGAGGACGGACGCCGTGGCGTAGCCGGTGCGGTTCCGCGCGCGCTCTGCGGCGTCCTCCAGTTCCTTGGCGACGTCCTCGTCGGGGACCATCGCGGCGGACGCGCGGTGCCGCACCCGGCAGTCGACGTCGTCGGCGCTGTCGGCGAGGGCCTGGTGGACGGCGATGCGCTGGGTCGCGACGGCGCCCTGGTAGGCGGCCGTGAGGATCAGCGGGTGCCGGAAGGCGACGGACCGTCCGGACACGTCGACGAGCCCGGCGCGTTCGGCGGCGGCGAGGTCGGTGAGGTCGGCGTCGAAGCGGCGGGCGGCGCGCAGCAGGGCGGGCATGTGGCCGCGCCCTTCGGCGGCCGCGATCAGCAGCATGACCTGGGTCTTGTCGGGGAGTTCGGCGATGCGTTCGCGGAACGCGGCGGTGACCCGGTCGGCGACGGGGAGGGGGTCGGGGTTGCACGGCGCGCGCTGCCCGGCGGCGGCGAGCTCGCGGAGGGCGAGGGGGTTGCCCTGGGATTCGCGGATGACGCGGGGGCGGGCGGCGCGCGGGACGTCCCGGTCGGCGAGCATCCGTTCGGCGTCGGCGGCGTCGAGGCGTTCGAGGAGCAGCTCGGGCAGGCCGGTGCCGGCGAAGCCCGCGTCGCGGGCGGCGAACAGCATGACGACGCCGTCGGCGGTGAGGCGGCGGGCGGCGAACAGCAGGGCCTGCGCGGTGGCGCCGTCGAGCCACTGGGCGTCGTCGACGAGGCAGAGGGCGGGGCCGTTCTCCTCGGCGAGGTCGGCGAGGAGGGTGAGGACGGCGAGGCCGGCGGTGAACCGGTCGCGGTGGTCGGTGGGGGCGCCGGGGTCGTCGAGCGCGGTGCGCAGCGCGGCCGACTGGGCGGCGGGCAGCGCGTCGAGCCGGTCGCGGACGTGCCACAGCAGCTGGTTCAGGCCCGCGTAGGCGAGGTTGGCCTCGGCTTCGACGCCGACGGCGCGCAGGACGTGCGTGCCGCCGGACGCGCGGAGCGTCGACGCGGCGTCGTCCAGCAGCGCGGACTTGCCGATGCCCGCCTCGCCGCGCAGCAGCAGCGCGGCGCTGCGCCGGTGGTCGCGGGCCTCGGCGAGGAGGGTGGAAATGCGCGTTCGTTCGGTGTTCCGCCCGTAGAGCACGTGTCCAAACTACGGGGCCAGGTACCGAAACGGTACGGATGCGGCCCGTGTGCGGGGGTTCGTAGGTTCGTGACCATCGGAAACGCCGCTAGGAGGACGTGATGGACGAGCTGTTCGAGCCGGTGTCGATCGGGAAGCTGGAGCTGCCGAACCGGTTGGTGATGGCCCCGATGACGCGGAGCCGGGCGTTCGACGACGGCAAGGTGTCGGAGCTGACGGCGGAGTACTACCGGCAGCGGGCGGGCGCGGGGTTGATCGTGAGCGAGGCGGTGCAGCCGAGCGTCCGGGGCCAGGGGTACATGTGGACGCCGGGGCTGCACGCGGACGCCCAGGTGGCGGCGTGGCGGAAGGTGACGGACGCGGTGCACGCCGCGGGCGGGCGGATCTTCGCGCAGCTCATGCATTCGGGACGGGTCGGGCATCCGGTGCTGTACCCGGACGGGGGCCTGCCGGTGGGGCCGTCGCCGATCGCCAGCGGTGACAGCATGTTCCACCCGGACGGGATGCTGGAGCATCCGGTGCCGCGGGAGATGACGGTGGACGACATCGCGGAGGCGGTCGCGGCGTTCGCCGCCGCCGCGCGCAACGCGATCGACGCGGGCTTCGACGGGGTCGAGATCCACGGCGCGAACGGGTACCTGATCCACCAGTTCCTGGGCGACGGCAGCAACGTCCGGACGGACGGGTACGGCGGGTCGGTCGAGAACCGCGTCAGGTTCGGGACGGAGGTGGCGCGGGCGGTCGCGGACGCGATCGGGCCCGAGCGGACGGGCTTCCGGGTGTCGCCGGGGAACGGCGCGGGCGGGGTGACCGAGAGCGACGTGCCGGAGGTGTACGGGGCGCTCGTCGCGGCGCTGGCCCCGCTGGGCCTCGCGTACCTGCACGTCATGGAGCTGGGCAACCGGGACGTGACGCGGCTGATCCGCGACGGCTGGCCGGGCGCGCTCGTCCTGAACCCGCACCCGGTCGCGGACGGGTCGCCGGCGAGCCCCGAGGACGGCGCGGCGGCGCTGCGCGACGGCGTCGCGGACGCGATCGCGCTGGGGCAGCTGTGGCTGGCGAACCCGGACCTGCCGGAGCGGATCCGGGCGGGCGGCCCGTACAACGAGGCCGACGCGGCGTCGTTCTACGGCGGTGACCACCGCGGCTACACCGACTACCCGGTGCTCGCCGGCTGAAGCCCGCGGGGGCGCGCCGGATGTGGCCGTCCGAGGGGATTGACGGGAACCTCCCAGGGATCTGTAGTCCGAGAAAGACTCATGTTCCTCGGAGGTTCCCCGTGCCCGGCAGATCCCGTTGCGCACGTCTCCTGGCCGTCCTGGTGCTGCTCGTCGCGGCCGGGACGGCGCTTCCGGCCGCGGCGGACGCCCGCGGCACCGTCAGGTTCCCCGCCGACTTCCTCTGGGGCGTCTCCACGAGCGGTTTCCAGAGCGAGGGCTCGTTCCCCGACAGCAACTGGACGCGCTACGTCGAGAGCCGCGCGGGCGAGGTCGAGGACCCGTACCACGACTCCGTCGACTTCCGGCACCGCTACCCGAGCGACATCGGGCTCGCGCGGGGCCTCGGCGTGAACGTCTTCCGGACGTCCGTCGAGTGGGCCCGCCTCGAACCCCGCCGCGGCCACCGCGACCCGGACGCGATCGCCTACTACGACGACCTCGTCCGCCGGATCCGCGCCGCCGGGATGCGGCCGATGCTGACCCTCGACCACTGGGTGTACCCGGGCTGGGTGGCGGACCAGGGCGCCTGGGACGACCCCCGCACCCAGCAGGACTGGCTCCGGCACGCCGAGTTCGTCGTGAACCGCTACAAGGACATGGACGTCCTGTGGGTCACGTTCAACGAGGCCAGTTCGTACATCTACCGGGAGTTGGCGCACCGCCCTCTGGACCTGGGGCAGGTCCTCACGATGCAGAAGGCGCTCGTCAAGACCCACAGGGCCGCCTACGACATGATCCACCGCATCGACCCGGGCGCCATGGTGTCGAGCAACGTCGCCTACGGCACGGTCGTCAACGGACTGTTCGACGCGGCCCTGTTCAACGAGGCCACCGACAAGCTCGACTTCATCGGCCTCGACTACTACTACGGCGCGAACCTGGAGAACATCAGCGCCGCCCACGCGCTGACGGGCGAGCTGTGGAAGATCGACCCCGCCCCCGAGGAGCTGTACTACGCGCTGAAGCAGTACCACCTGCGCGTGCCCGACCTGCCGATCTTCATCGTGGAGAACGGCATGCCCATGGACGACGGCAAGCCCCGCCCGGACGGCTACACGCGCTCCGACCACCTGCGCGACCACATCTACTGGATCCAGCGGGCCATGGCGGAGGGCGTGCCGGTGATGGGCTACAACTACTGGAGCCTCACCGACAACTACGAGTGGGGCAGCTACCGGCCGCGCTTCGGCCTCTACACGGTCGACGTGCTGACCGACCCGTCCCTGACCCGGCGGCCCACCGAGGCCGTGCCCACCTACCGGTCGCTGATCGCCCGCCGCGGCGTCCCGTCCGGGTACGTCCCGGTCCGGAAGCCGGGCTGGTGCTCGATCGGCGACCCCCTCGGCAGCTGCTTCGGCAGGCCCGCGACCCCGCCCGCCTCGTAGCCGTTCGTCCGGAAACTCCCAACCTCGCGCCACTGGAAATGACAACCGTTTCCATGTGAGAGTGGAGGCGTCCTGCCCACCCCGCACAGAGGGAGTGCGTTCATGTCGCTGACCGTCGACGACCGGCTCATGGAGACCGCGATGAAGGGGGAGGTGGACGACGCGTCGTTCGTCGCGTGCGTGCGCGCCTCGCTGCCGTACGCGTGGGAGGTGATCAGCGGCGTCGTCGAGCGGATGCGCGACGGCGGCGAGGGCTTCGCCGACAACCAGACCCCGCCGCCGGACGAGCGCGCCCGCGGCGAACTGCTGCGCGCCCTCGCCAGCGACGCGATGCGCGGCGCCCTCGAACGCCACTTCGGCGTCCGCCTGGCGTTCCAGAACTGCCACCGCGTCGCCGCCTTCGACCCGCGCACCGAAGGCGCCGCCGACCGCTACGACCGCTTCGTCTCCCCGAGGGCCCAAATCCTGAACCAGTCCCCCGAACTGATCGACTGCTGACCAACCAAGGAACAAGGCGGCGGCCTGGCCGGGGCCCTGGGGGCCCC
>NZ_JBFAUZ010000020.1:0-138104 GCF_040679555.1 Spirillospora sp. NPDC052242 | reverse complement strand
GGCGCTGCGCGGGCTCGACCCGACGGACCCGACGGACGTTCGCTCGTGACCGCGGGTTCACGGGCCGTCCGGGGCGTCCGGCATGCCGGGACCGGACGGTCACGACCGGCCGGTCACGACCGCGCGGGGGACGGGCTCCCGCCCGGGTACGGCACGGCGGCGAGCAGGTCCGGCTTCAGCAGGTCGTCGGCCTGCGCGTACGGGATGTCCGCGGCCTTCTTCCCGCAGGCGCTCACGTAGCCGAGCACCGCGGCGTGGAATCCGACCCGGATCCCGGAGGGCGTCAGGCCGACCACGACCTGCTCCTCCCGCAGGTCCTCGGCCCGGATGTCCCGGGCGAACCGGTCCCCGAACTCCGGCACGCAGATCACGCCGCCCGGCAGGTGCGCCGGGACGAGCTCGTTGAGCGGGCGGACGCCCTGCGGGGCCGGGTCGCGGAACAGGTCGATCGGCCGGTACTCGGTGCCGTCGGTCAGGTCCACGGTCACGGCCCGCGCCGGGTTCCACCCGGTCCCGACGTTGCCCTGTACGTTCGTCTCGTACCAGACCGACAGGAGCCGGTCGTTGCGCAGCAGGACGGTCGGCGTGACGACGTTCGTGAACGACCCCGGGAGATCGGCGAGCCCTCTGCGGTTGCTCGCGAACAGGCGGTCCAGCGGCGCGCGGACGGCCCGGTTGACCCGGTCCTGGAGCGCCCGGTCGCGGAACCCGGTGACCCGCACGACCTGCCCCTCCACCTGGAACGTCCCGCCCCCGTTCAGGGTCGCCGCGGGCACCTGGAGGGCCACCGTCCGGAAGTCGAGCCGCTGCGGCGGGGGCTCGGCGTCGGAGGCCGTGACGTACACCGCCGTCCCGCCGATCGCCACCGCGGCCGCGCCGCCCGCGACCGCCGCCGCGCCCTTGGCGCCGAGCGCCCCGACGACGCCCTTCCCCGCGGCACCGGCCCCGGCCGTGCCCGCCGCACCGCCGCCCGCGCCGGCACCGCCCGCGCCCGCGGCGCCCGCGCCGGAGGCGCCCGCGGCACCGGCCGCCGCCGTTCCCGACGCGGCCGCGCCGCCGGAGCCGAGGCCCAGGGCGGTCAGCGGGAACAGCATCGACAGCGCGGCGGCGGCCGTCGCCAGCGTGCGCACGCCGCGCCCCTCCCAGTCCGGGCCGTACGCGGCGGCCGCCGCGGCCTCCAGCTCGGTCACGAACGCGGCGGCGCCGCGCGGACGCTCCCACGGGTCCTTCGCGAGCCCGCTCTCCACCAGCGGCCGCAGCGGCTCGGGGACGTCCTCGACGGGGATCGGCGCGGTCAGGTGCCGCCCCATCAGCCCGGCCCGGTCCTCGGCCGTGTACGGCCGCCGCCCGGTGACGCACTCGAAGAACACGCACGTCGCCGCGTACACGTCGGTCGCGGGGGAGGCGGGCTCGTCGCGCCACTGCTCGGGCGCCATGTAGACCGGCGTGCCCGACCGCCCGGCCTCGCCCGCGTCGACCGCGATGCCGAAGTCGATGAGCTTGCTCAGCCCGTCGCCCCGGACGATCACGTTCGCGGGCTTGTAGTCGCGGTGCACGATCCCGACGTCGTGCGCGGCGGCCAGCCCCAGCAGCGAGCCCTTGAGCACCGCCAGGGCCGCCTCGGGCGCGAGCGGGCCGCGCTCGGCGAGCACCTCCCGCAGGGACGCGCCGTCCACGGCCTCCATGACGATCGCCGCGCCCTCGCCGGTCTCGACCAGCCCGTACAGGCGCGCGACGTACGGGTTGCGCAGCCGCCGGAGCAGGTCGGCCTCCGCCCGGAACCGGACCCGGAAGCCCGGGTCGGCGGCGAGCCCGGCCGCGAGGTACTTGATCGCGGCCGGGAGCCCCGTGGCGTCGTGGCGGGCCAGCACCACCCGTCCCTGCGCGCCCTCGCCGAGCACGCGCAGCTCGGTGTACTCCGGAACCCGCCACCCGCTCATCGGTCACCCCTTCCGCCCGGCCGCGCCTCATACGGCCAGAAAGGGGTTATACAGGATTCCTTCAGGCGGCGACCGGCTTCGGCGCCGCCTCGTCCCGCCCGGCGGCCGGCGCGTCGGCGCCGTCCCGTCCGGGGACGTACGGCACGGCGGCCGGGTCGGCGCCCTCGCCCAGCGGGACGAACCGGGCACCGGCCGCGATCAGCAGCGCAAGCACGACGACCACGCCGACGCCGAGCCGCAGCGACGTCGCGTCCGCGAGGAACCCGACCACGACCGGGCCGAGCAGCAGCCCGCCGTAGCCCATCGCGCCGACCTGCGCGACCGCGGCGGCCGGACGGTCCGGCGCGGCGGTCCCGGCCAGCGAGATCGTCGTCGGGACGACCACGCAGACGACCAGGCCCGTCAGGAAGAACCCGGCGATCGCCACGTGCGCGGTCGGGGCGAGCACCACGACCGTCATCCCGGCGGCGGTGCCGAGACCGGCGCCCGCCAGCAGCCGCCGCGTGCCGACCCGCATCCGGACGCGGTCGCCGACGAGCCGTCCGATCAGCATCGCCAGCTCGAACATCGGGTATCCGAGCGCCGCCAGGGACTCGGTCGCGCCGAGCTCGTCGTGCAGCATCAGGCTGCTCCAGTCGGCGATCGACCCCTCGGTCATGAACGCGATGAAGCCCAGCACGCCGATCAGGTAGACGGCGACCGGCAGCCGGCGGCGCCGCCCGCCCGTCCCCGCCTCGGCGGGCGCGTCCGGGTCGGGCAGGTAGGTGCGGCCGAGCGCGAGCCCGGCGGGCAGCGCGAACAGCGCGGCGATCAGCACCGTCGCGGTGAAGCCGAGGCCGAGCGCCGCCGTCGCGACGCCGACCAGCCCGCCGGTCATCGCGCCGATGCACCAGCCGGCGTGCATGCCGCTCATGATCGGCCGCCGGTACGCCTGCTCGACCACGCTGGCTTGCGCGTTCATCGCGATGTCGGTGATCCCGAACGTCATCCCGAACGCCACCACGGCGGCGAGCAGCGACCAGTAGGTCGGGGCGAGCGCGACCGCGACGTACGCCAGCGCGGTCAGCGGCAGCGCGACCCGCAGCGCGCCCCGGCTCCCGGCGCGCGCCATCACCCCCCGCAGCGCCTGCATGGCGACGACCGCGCCGAGCCCCCAGACGAGGACGACGATGCCGATCTCGCTCTCGGACGTCCCGAACTTCTCGGCCAGCGCGGGCATCCGCGCGACCCAGACACCGGTGAGCAGGCCCGCGAGGGCGAAGGTCAGGAACGTCCCGGTACGGGCGCGGAGCAGCATGGTTCACCTCTTTCCGAACTCGGCGGGGCGGAGGGCCCCGGACGTGCGCCCGGCCGCGCGGGGGCGCGGCCGGGAACCGGACGGTCACGAATGTGGAGCGTTCCAGGGGGCCGCGGACGGCCCCGGCGCCCCGGGGATCGGGCGGTGCTAGCCGAGCAGGTCGAGCAGCCGCCGTTTCAGCGCCGCGAGCTGATCCTCGTCGTACAGCTCCGGCGCGTGGCTCACGACTTCCCACAGGCCCTCGGCCGCCAGCCGGACGACCGCCGCGGCGACCGGGTCGGCGTCCTCGCCGGAGGCGCGGCCGTGCCAGCGGCGCATGGCCTCGTTCAGCGGCTCAGCTTGCTCCGGGTCCGTCGCGGCGGCCGTGATGGCCGACCACCGCCGGTAGGCCCGGGCCTCGCCGGTGAGGATCTCGAAGGTCGCCTCGACGTACGCGCGGCTGTAGGCGCCGGGCGTCCCGTCGTCCTTGCCCAGGTACGCGGCGATCAGGTCGTCGAACTCCTCGATGACCCGCGCCACCATCGCCTTGACGAGCGCTTCCTTGGACGGGAAGTGGTACAGCAGCCCGCCCTTGGAGACGCCGGCGCGGTCGGCGACCGCGGTGAGCGTCAGCGCCTGCGTGCCGTGCTCGGAGAGCACCGCCTCCGCGGCGTCCAGAAGGGCGTTCTTCGTCATGACCACTCCACTGTACCGACCGGACGGTACAGTTGCCAACCGGCGCCCTCACTGGCGCATTCCCGCAACCGCGCGGCCACCTGCGGGGAACACCGCGCGCGCGGATACTGTTGACGCCGTGGTGACCTACCTCGACCATGCGGCGACGACCCCCATGCTGCCGGAGGCCGTTGAGGCGATGACGGCACGGCTGCACGAGCTCGGCAACCCGTCCTCGCTGCACGCCGTCGGGCGCACCGCCCGCCGGATCGTGGAGGAGTCCCGCGAGCTGATCGCCGAGGCGTTCGACGCCCGGCCCAGCGAGGTCGTGTTCACCTCGGGCGGCACCGAGTCCGACAACCTCGCGGTCAAGGGCCTGTACTGGGCCCGCCGCGCCGCCGATTCCGCCCGCACCCGCGTGCTCGCCTCCGCCGTCGAGCACCACGCCGTCCTCGACTCGGTGCAGTGGCTCGCCGACCACGAGGGCGCCGAGGTCGACTGGCTCCCCGTGGACGAACTGGGGCGCGTCCGTCCCAATACGCTGCGGGACGCGCTCGGCGACGGCTCCGACGTCGCCCTCGCCACCGTCATGTGGGCGAACAACGAGGTCGGCACCGTCCAGCCGATCGCCGAACTCGCCGCGGCCGCCCGCGAACGCGGCGTCCCCCTGCACACCGACGCCGTCCAGGCCGCCGGGACGCTCCCCGTGTCGTTCGCCGCGAGCGGCGTCCAGGCCCTCACCCTCACCGGCCACAAGCTCGGCGGCCCGCTCGGCGTCGGCGCGCTCCTGCTCGCGAAGCCGAAGGAGCCGCTGCACCTCGACCCCGTGCCCCTCCTGCACGGCGGCGGCCAGGAACGCGACGTCCGCTCCGGCACCCTCGACACCCCCGCCATCGCCGGCTTCGCCGCCGCCGTCGAGGTCGCCGCCCGCCGCCGCGCCGCCGAGGCCGACCGCCTCGCCGCCCTCCGCGACCGCCTCATCGAGGCCGTCCGCGCGGCCGTCCCGGACGCGATCCTGAACGGCGACCCCCGCGACCGCCTCCCCGGCAACGCGCACTTCTCCTTCCCCGGCTGCGAGGGCGACGCGCTCCTCATGCTGCTGGACGCCCGCGGCATCGCCTGCTCCACCGGTTCGGCCTGCTCGGCCGGCGTCTCCCAGCCCAGCCACGTCCTGACGGCGATGGGCGCCGGCCCCGAGCGCGCCCGCGGCTCGCTCCGCTTCACCCTCGGCCACACCTCCACCGAGGCCGACGTCAAGGCCCTCGCCGACGCCATCGCCCCCGCCGTGGAACGAGCCCGCCGAGCCGGCCTGACCTGACCCCGGCGGCGCACCGACTCCGGGGCCGGAGGCCGCTGGTTTCCGCGGGTGGGGCGGGGGCTTACCGGGCCGCCCGTCGTCGCGTCCAGGTTTGATCGGGGCCTCGCAGGGGACGGCTTTGCCGTTCGTTGACAGAGGATTGCGAGGGCCGAGAGCGATGACGAGCGTGGCGAACGGCGGCGCCGTGCGGGACGCGGGACGCAGGGCGGCCGGGCACCCGTGGTTCCACCGGCTGTCCCGGGTGGGGCTGGCGGCGCGCGGATTCCTGTACGTGCTGATCGGGGTGCTGGCGCTCCAGATCGCGTTCGGGAACGGCGGCGAGGAGGCCGACCGGAGCGGCGCCCTGACGACCGTCGCCGACCAGCCCGGCGGGACGGTCGTGCTGTGGCTCATGACGGCCGGGTTCGCGGCCCTCGCGCTCTGGCAGTTCGCGGAGGCGCTGTACGGGCGTCCGGTCCCGGACGGCCACAAGGCGCACGAGCGGCTCGGATCGGCCGGGCGGGGGCTCCTCTACACGGCCGGGTTCGCGGCGATCCTGGCGTTCATGCTCGGGCACAGGGGCGCGTCGGGCGACCAGCAGTCGAAGACGTTCACGGCGCGGCTGATGGAGGAACCGGGCGGGCGGTGGCTGCTCCTCGCGGTCGCCGCGGGGTTCGTCGCCGTCGGCGGATACGTCCTGTACACCGCCGCGCGCCGCAAGTTCCTGGACGAGCTCAAGCTCGGCCAGATGGGACGGCGCGTGCGCCGCGTCGTGGAGCCGCTCGGGGCCGTCGGCAACGTGGCGCGGGGCCTGGTGATCGGCGCGGCCGGGGTGTTCCTCGGGTACGCGGCGGTCAGCTACGACCCGGGGAAGGCGCACGGGCTGGACGGCACGCTCCGCGAGTTCGCCGGGACGCCCGCCGGGGTGTGGGGGCTCGTCGCCGTCGCCCTCGGCGTGGTGGTCTTCGGCGTGTACTCGTGCTGCGAGGCGCGCTGGCGGAAGGTGGAGGCCGTCCGGCCCGGTCAGGGCCGGTAGGGGGCCAGCGCCTTCCAGCCGGGGTCGTTGGTCGAGGAGACCTTCGCCTTGCCCTCCGACCAGCCCGCGGCGAGCTGGTCGAGCTCGCCGACGACGCCCGAGTCGGGGTCGGCGTACAGGTGGAACACGCGCAGGCCGTCGCCCGTCTCCCGCACGGCCAGCACCGCCCGGTCGCCCAGCTTGGCGAGCTTCTTCTCGAACGCGTGCAGCGCCCCCGAGGACGGCTCCACCGGGAGCCGGTCGGGGTTGCTGTGCCGGTACGGGACGGTGATCGCGACGTGCACGTCGCAGAGCGGGTAGTCCTGCCGGTGCAGCGGGAACCGCGCGCCGACCCGGGCGGGATGGCCGCGCGGCGTGCGGCCCTCGCCGCTCAGCCACGCGGGCTCGCCGAACGGCTCGGCGACCTGCTCGACGACGGAGCCGAGCATCGCGGGCGGCAGCGAGTCGATCGGCGCCTCCAGCGCGATCGTCACGTCGCCGACCCAGCGGGCCACGTCGTCCTCGCCGAGCGCCCAGTCGAGGACGTGCGAGGCGACCTGCCGCTGCTGCTCCTCGGGGACGAACAGGAAGTCGGGGTGGTACGCGGTGATGTGCACCTTCGCCCGTCCGGCGTCGGCCCGCATGCCGAGCCGCACGTACTCCAGGTCGAACTCGTGGTCGCCGAGGACGAGGTCCTGGGAGAGCATCTCCGGGTCGGCCTGCCGCGCGGGGTAGAAGCTCCAGTCGCCGGACGTCTTGGGCGCGGCCCGCACCCACCGTTCGGCGAGGCCGCGCAGCTCGGGGTCGCCGCCGCCGGTCAGCGTCAGCGAGGGCGCCCGGTCCTCGGCGCCGCCGATCTCCCACTGCAGCCCCGGGTGGATCTTGTGGACGCGGCGGGACAGCTCCTCGATGGTGTCGGCCGACAGCCCCTCGCCCGGCGGCTCGCCGGGCTCCTGCTCGTCCGGACCGGCCGCCAGCGACGACTCGATCGTCGGGCGCGCCTGGCCCCACCATTCCCAGAACTCGCCGACCGCGGGCGGTGCGGTGGCGGACGCGTCGCGCGGACGGCGGAAGATTCCCACCTGTACGTCTCTTCCTTGTCGTGGGGTGACGGGGCCGGGCCTTCACGGAGCCCGCGTCGTAACCCTACGCGAGCCGCCGGACGATCCGTCGCCGCGTCCCCGTCGCGTCCCGTTCACCCCGCGGCGCGCCCGTCCCGCCGTTAACCCGATGTGGGCGGGGCTCCGCAGCGCGTACGCTCGAAGGACTATGACTCTGCGCGTACTCGCCGCCATGTCCGGCGGCGTCGACTCCGCCGTGGCCGCCGCCCGCGCCGCCGAGGCCGGGCACGACGTCACCGGCGTCCACATGGCCCTGTCCAGCAACCCGCAGTCGTACCGGACGGGCGCGCGCGGCTGCTGCACCCTGGAGGACTCGCGGGACGCCCGCCGCGCCGCGGACGTGATCGGCATCCCGTTCTACGTCTGGGACCTCGCGGAGCGCTTCCACGAGGACGTCGTCGAGGACTTCGTCAGCGAGTACGCCGCGGGCCGCACCCCGAACCCGTGCCTGCGCTGCAACGAGAAGATCAAGTTCGCCGCGCTGCTCGACCGGGCGATGGCCCTCGGCTTCGACGCCGTCTGCACCGGCCACTACGCCCGGCTGGAGGACGGCGTCCTGCGCCGCGGCGTCGACGCGGGCAAGGACCAGTCGTACGTCCTGGCCGTGTGCACGCCCGAGCAGCTCGCGCACGCGCTGTTCCCGCTCGGCGACACCGCGAAGGCCGACATCCGCCGCGAGGCCGAGCGGCGCGGCCTGCAGGTCGCCGACAAGCCCGACAGCCACGACATCTGCTTCATCGCCGACGGCGACACCCGCGGCTTCCTCGCCGAGCGCCTCGGCACCGCGAAGGGCCCGATCGTCGACGCCGACGGCAACGAGGTCGGCGAGCACGACGGCGCGTACGCGTACACGATCGGGCAGCGCAAGGGCCTGCGCATCGGCACCCCCGCGCCCGACGGGCGCCCCCGCTACGTCCTCGACATCTCGCCGGTCACGAACACCGTCACCGTCGGCCCCCGCGAGGCCCTGGACGTCCACGAGATCACCGGCGAGCGCCCGATCTGGCTGAGCGAGCCCCCCGCCGGGCCGTTCGGCTGCCAGGTGCAGCTGCGCGCCCACGGCGAGGTCCACGACTGCACGGCCGAACTCGACGGCGACGTCCTGCGCGTCCGCCTCCGCGCGCCCGCGCGCGGCGTCGCGTCCGGCCAGGCCGCCGTCCTGTACGAGGGCGACCGGGTCCTGGCCTCCGCGACGATCGCCGAGACCGCCCGCGTTCCCGCCTGACCGGCCGTCCGTCCAGAGCAGGTCGCCGACGAGCCCGCCGGCCCCGCCTTCTCGGGCGGGCGGGCGCACGCGGCCTGTGGCGCCGGGGACCGCCGTCAGTACGATTCGGCTCTGGCGAGTCTCTGGAGGTGCCGTGCAGTTCGGTGTTTCGACGTTCGTGACCGATGACGGGATCGCGCCGGCGGCGCTCGGGCGGGCGCTGGAGGAGCGCGAATTCGGGTCGCTGTTCCTGGCCGAGCACACGCACATCCCGGTGAAGCGGGAGTCGCCGTGGCCCGGCGGCGCCGAGCTCCCGCGCATGTACTACCGGACGCTCGATCCGTTCGTCGTCCTGTCGGCGGTCGCGAGCGTGACGGACCGGCTGCGGCTCGGCACCGGGATCGCGCTGGTCGTTCAGCGGGACCCGATCATCCTGGCGAAGGAGGTCGCGTCCCTCGACCTGGTCTCCGGCGGGCGCGCGGTGCTCGGCGTCGGCGCGGGCTGGAACCGGGAGGAGATGCGCAACCACGGCACCGAGCCGAAGACCCGGATGCGGCTGCTGCGCGAGCGCGTGCTGGCCGTCAAGGAGCTGTGGACGAGCGAGGAGGCGGAGTTCCACGGCGAGTTCGTCGACTTCGACCCCGTGTTCAGCTACCCGAAGCCCGTCCAGGACCCGCACCCGCCCGTGCTGATCGGCGGCGCGGGGCCGACCACCTTCGACCGCGTCGTCGAGTTCGGCGACGGCTGGATGCCGATCTACGGGCGCGGCACGGACGCCTTCGCCGCGCAGATCGCGGAGCTGCGGGAACGCGCGGGACGGCGCGTGCCGGTCACGGTGTTCGCCGCGCCGGGCAAGCGCGAGGCCGTCGAGGCGCTCGCGGACGCCGGGGTGGACGAGGTGCTGTTCAACCTCAAGACAGAGCCGGAGGACGACACCCTCCGGTACCTCGACCGCCTCGCGCAACTGCTGTGATCACGCGCCGCTAGGCTTTCCCACGTGAACGACTATCCGTGGCGGGTCGGGGCGGCGACCGGTGTGGGCTCGTATCCGGGCGACGATCCGGAGGAGATCCTCCGGATCGTGCTCGGCGAGGTGCCGGAGCTGCCGCACCTGCCGGAACTGCCCGCGCGCGGACCCGGCGCCGACATGGTCGGGCGGTCCGCCGGGCTGCTGGTGGACATGCCGGTGCACCTGGAGCCGTCCGGCTGGCGGTTCTCCGACCGGCCCGGCCGCGACACCGTCCGCACCCGCGACCACCTGGCGCGCGACCTCGACGTCCTGGAGGAGGTCGCGGGGACGCACGACGGGCCGTTCAAGATCCAGGTGTGCGGCCCGTGGACGCTGGCGAGCACGATCGAGCTGCGGCACGGCGACCGCGCCATCAAGGACCCGGGCGCCGTCCGCGACCTGGCCGCGTCGCTCGCCGAGGGCGTGGCGGCGCACGTCGCGGACGTCCGGCGGCGCCTGCCCGCGGCGCGGATCCTGCTGCAGCTGGACGAACCGGCCCTGCCGGCGGCGCTCGCCGGGACGGTCCCGACCGCGAGCGGGTTCGGCCGGCTGCGGGCGATCGAGGAGCCGGTCGCCGAGGACGTCCTGCGGCGGACGATCGACGCGGCCTGCGCGGGCGACGCCGCGTTCCCGCTCGTCCACTGCTGCGCCCGGAACGTCCCGTTCGGGCTGCTGCGCCGGGCGGGCGCGAAGGCGCTCTCGATCGACCTGCGGTACGTGCCGAGGCGCGACGACGACGTCGTGGGGGAGACGATCGACGCGGGCGTGGGCCTGTTCCTCGGCGCGGTCCCGGCGACCGACGCGGCCCTGCCGCCGCTGCGGGCGACGGCCGAGCCGGTCCGGGAGCTGTGGCGGCGGTTCGGGTTCCCGCCCGCGCGGCTGGCGCGCCAGGTCGTCGTCACGCCCGCCTGCGGGATGGCGGGCGCCTCGCCCCGGTACGTCCGGGAAGCGTTGAAACGCTGCCGCGATACCGCGCGCATGCTGTACGAAGCCGCGGAGGAGTAGGGCGCGTCCCCCTGCCGGAATGTTGGTGGCACCGGGGAAAATAGGGGCATGACCACGAGCGATGGTGTTCCCAGCGAGGCACGGCAGCGGCATCTGGAGCTGAGCGAGCGGATCGACGAGGGCAACTACCGCTACTACGTCCTCGACCAGCCGACGCTCACCGACGCCGAGTACGACCGCATGATGCGGGAGCTGCGGGAGCTGGAGGAACGGCACCCCGAGCTGGTCACGCCCGACTCGCCCACCCAGAAGGTCGGCGCGCCGATCACCACCGACTTCGCGACCGTCGCGCATCTGGAGCGGATGCAGAGCCTCGACAACGCGATGAGCGCCGACGAGCTGCTCGCCTGGGACGAGCGCGTCGTCAAGGAGGTCGGCGAGGTCGCGGGCTACCTGTGCGAGCTGAAGATCGACGGCCTGGCGATCGCGGTCACGTACGAGCGGGGACGGTTCGTCCGCGCCGTCACCCGCGGGGACGGGCGCACCGGCGAGGACGTCACGCACAACGTGCGGACGATCGCCGACGTCCCGGGCCGGCTCGCGGGGGACGGCCACCCGGACGTCCTGGAGGTCCGCGGCGAGGTCTTCCTGCCCGTCGAGGGGTTCGAGCAGGTCAACGCGGCGCAGGTGGAGGCGGGCAAGGAGCCGTTCGCCAACCCGCGCAACGCGGCGGCCGGGTCGCTGCGGCAGAAGGACCCGCGGGTCACCGCGAAGCGGCCGCTCGGCATGCTCGTGCACGGGTTCGGCGCCTGGGAGGGCGGGACGCGGCCGCAGAGCCAGTCCGGGGCGTACGAGCTGATGCGCGCGTGGGGCCTGCCGGTCAGCGACCGGTACAAGGTCGTCGGCGGGATGGACGCCGTCCGCGAGTACATCGCCGAGTACGGCGAGCACCGGCACGATCCGGCGTACGAGATCGACGGGGTCGCGGTGAAGGTCGACCAGTTCGCGCTGCAGCGGCGGCTCGGGTCGACGAGCCGGGCGCCGCGCTGGGCGATCGCGTGGAAGTACCCGCCGGAGGAGGTCAACACCAAGCTCCTCGACATCAAGGTCGGCGTGGGCCGGACCGGCCGCGTCACCCCGTACGGGGTGATGGCCCCGGTGAAGGTCGCCGGGTCGACGGTCGAGCGGGCGACGCTGCACAACGCGAGCGAGGTCGTCCGCAAGGGCGTCCTGATCGGCGACACGGTCGTCCTGCGCAAGGCCGGGGACGTCATCCCGGAGATCGTCGCGCCCGTGACGGCCCTGCGGGACGGCTCGGAGCGCGAGTTCGTCATGCCGGCGAACTGCCCGGAGTGCGGCACCGAGCTGGCGTACGAGAAGGAGGGCGACGCCGACATCCGCTGCCCGAACGCCCGGTCGTGCCCCGCGCAGCTGCGGGAGCGGCTGTTCTTCGTCGCGAGCCGCAACGCGCTCGACATCGAGGCGCTCGGGTACGTCGCGGCGACCGCGCTGACGCAGCCGCTGGAGCCGGCCGAGCCGCCGGTGAAGAACGAGGGCGACCTGTTCCACCTGACCGTGGACGAGCTGCTGCCGATCAAGAGCCTGGTGCTCGACCCCGACAGCGGCACCCCGAAGATCGATCCGAAGACGGGGGAGCGGAAGGAGGTCACGTTCTTCGCCAACAAGGAGGGCGAGCCGAAGAAGACGGTCGGGGTCCTCTTCGAGGAGCTGGAGAAGGCGAAGAAGCAGCCGCTGTGGCGGGTGCTGGTGGCCCTGTCGATCCGGCACGTGGGGCCGTCCGCCGCGCGCGACCTGGCCCGCGAGATGGGCTCGATCGACGCGATCGCGAACGCGACCGAGGAGGAGCTCGCGGCGGTCGACGGCGTCGGCCCGACCATCGCGGCGTCGATCAAGTCGTGGTTCGCGGTCGACTGGCACCGCGAGATCGTCGACAAGTGGCGCGCGGCGGGCGTCCGGATGGAGGACGAGGCCGCCGCGGGCCCGCGTCCCCTGCAGGGCGTCACGGTGGTGATCACCGGTTCGCTGGAGGGGTACAGCCGCGACTCGGCGACCGAGGCGGTGCAGCGGCTCGGCGGCAAGGTGTCGGGGTCGGTGTCGAAGAAGACGGGGTTCGTGGTCGTCGGTGACAGCCCCGGGTCAAAGTACGACAAGGCGATGAAACTCGGCGTGCCCGTCCTGGAGGAGGACGGCTTCCGCGTTCTGCTGGCGGACGGGCCGGAAGCGGCCAAAAAAGTCGCTGTCCGTGCGGAAGAGTGACGAAATGTGGTTGACCCGGGCCCACCAGCTTTGCGTTACTCAGGGGTACACTTTCACTACCCACCGGAGAGGGGCGGGCGCGTCCCGGGCATAACGGAACGTACGCAACCGGTTTCGCGAAGTTCGTCGGAGGTCGTACTCTCCCTCTCATCACGACACACCTGAATCACCGGACGTATCACCCGGGGGTGTCCCCGGGGTCCGGCACGTCCGGTTCCCGGGGGACGTCCCCCGCGAATCCCCCCGAGGATGGTGATGAAGGACCCGAACAACACGCGGAACACGGCGCCGCGCCGCGGTTCCCCGTTGTGGATCTACATCGTCGTCGTCATCGTGCTGGGCATCGTGGCGGGCGGCTCCGCCTTCGCCGGGCTCACCGGTCCCGATCTGGACGCGCTCCTCGGCAACCCCGTCTTCTGGATCCTGGGCTGCTTCATCGTCTTCGGCGAGATGCGGCCGATCATCACCCCGGGCTCCACCGAGAACAACGGCGCCACGACCTCCACCACGTTCTCGTTCGCCGCGCTGCTGTACGCGGGCCTCCCGGTCGCCGCCGCCCTCCAGGCCGTCGCCGTCGTCACCTGCGGCATCTTCCGCGGCCGCACCCCGCACCGGATCGCGTTCAACGTCGCCCAGTACACCCTCAGCCTCGGCGCCGCGCAGCTCGCGCTCGCCCTCACCGGCGACCTGGCGACCCCGTCCGCGCTCTGGGTGCCGGACGGCTCCGACCTGCCGGCCATCGCCCTCGCCGGGACCGTCTACTTCATCTGCAACGACACGCTCGTCAGCGCCGCCGTCGCCCTGCACGAACGCGTCCCGCTGCTGAAGGCGATGCGGTTCGACTTCGGCTACCAGGTCCTCGTCCACCTCGCGCTGCTCGGCCTCGCCCCGCTGATGGTCGTCGCGATGGACCGCTCGGCCGCGTTCGTCCCGCTGATCGTGCTGCCGTTCATCGCCGTGTACCTGAACGCGTCCGTGTCCGTCCGGCGCGAGCACCAGGCCCTGCACGACGCGCTCACCGGGCTCCCGAACCGCAAGCTGCTGATCGTCCGCACCGAGGAGGCGCTCGCCGAGGCCCGCGGCGAGGACGCCCACCGGCACCTGCGCGGGCGCCGCCGCAAGACGGCCGAGCCGCCCCGCCGGGCCGGGCTGTTCCTGCTCGACCTCGACCGGTTCAAGGAGGTCAACGACACCCTCGGGCACCCCACCGGCGACCGCCTCCTGCAGCTCGTCGCGCACCGTCTCACCCACAGCGTCCGGCCCGGCGACCTCGTGGCCCGCCTCGGCGGCGACGAGTTCGCCGTGCTGCTGCCGACCGTCCGCGACGAGGACGCCGCCCGCGAGGTCGCCGCGCGCCTGCGCGCCGCGCTCAGCGAGCCCGTCCGGCTGGAAGGCCTGTCGTTCGACCTCGAGGCCAGCGTCGGCATCGCGCTGTTCCCCGACCACGCCCCCGACTTCGAACTCCTGCTGCAGCGCGCCGACGTCGCGATGTACAACGCGAAGGAGTCCCGCACCGGCGTCGAGGTGTACTCCCCGCAGAAGGACCGCAACTCCCCGGCGCGGCTCACCATGCTCGGCGACCTGCGCCGCGCCGTCGACCGCTCCGAGCTGGAGCTCTTCTACCAGCCGAAGGTCTCGCTCCGCGACGGCCAGCTCGTCGGGATGGAGGCGCTGCTGCGCTGGCGGCACCCCGAGCAGGGCCTCCTCGAACCCGAGGCGTTCCTGTCCGTCGCCGAGCAGACCTACCTGATGCGCTCGATCACCCACCACGTCGTCGAGGCCGCCCTCGCGCAGGCCGCCGCCTGGTGGCGGGAGAACCTCGCCGTCCAGGTCGCGGTGAACGCCTCCGGCCGCGACCTCCTCGACACCGGCCTCACCGAGATCATCGAGGAGGGCCTCCTCGCCCGCGGGCTGCCCACCGCCGCGCTCCAGCTGGAGATCACCGAGCGGATCCTGATGAACGAGCCCGCGTACGCGTCCGACACCGTCGCCGCGCTCGCCGAACTCGGGATCCCGCTCAGCCTGGACGACTTCGGCACCGGCTACTCGTCCCTCGTGCGGCTCAAGCGGCTCCCCGTCGAGGAGATCAAGATCGACGCCTCGTTCGTCCGCCGGCTCACCGAGTCGTCCGACGACGCGGTGATCGTCCGCTCGATCGTGGACCTCGTCCGGACGCTCGGGCTGCGCTCCGTCGCCGAGGGCGTCGAGGACCCGCAGACCGCGGCCGCCCTCCGCGAGATGGGCTGCGACGCCGCGCAGGGCTGGCACTTCGGCCGCCCGATGGACGCCGAGACCGCCACCGAGTGGCTCCGCCGCCACATGGACCGCGCCCCCGAACCCGCGGCGTGATCAGTAGCGGCGCGGGTCGTCCTCGTAGTAGCGCTCCTCCCGCACCGCGGGCGGGGGACGGCGGTCGACCGCGCGGCGCGCGGCCGCGATCCGGACGAGGCCGATGACGAGCCCGATCAGGCCGCCGATCATCAAAATCACGCCGACCAGCCGGATGTCGACTCCGCTGAGGTCGAAGTCGACCGCGTAGGCCAGGACGGCTCCGATGATGATCAGTGCGATGCTGCCGCCGATGGTCACGTCGGCTCCTCTCGTCGTCCAGGGGGACGACAAGAGCGTTCCCTCCACGGGGATCTGAAACGGCGTGCCGGGCTCGCCAGCGGAAATCCGGTCGGGCGGAGATGACCCGACCCATAGGATGGGACCCAACCCAGTCGAATCCAGGAACGGTTTACTCATGTCCGCCATCACCCGTGACGAGGTGGCGCACCTCGCCCGGCTGTCCCGGCTGGCGCTCGGCGACGATGAGCTCGATCATCTCGCGGGCCAGCTCGACCAGATCATCTCCGCGGTCTCGCGGGTGCAGGAGGTCGCGGCGGAGGACATCCCGCCGACCTCGCACGCGCTGCCGCTGACCAACGTCTACCGGGCCGACGAGGTCCGGCCCTCGCTCCCGCCGGAGCAGGCGCTCGCGGGCGCCCCCGCGGCCGAGGAGCAGCGCTTCCGGGTGCCGCGGATCCTGGGAGAGGAAGCCTGATGAGCGAGCTGGTCAGGAAGGGCGCCGCCGAACTCGGCGAGCTGATGGCCGCGGGTGAGGCGTCCGCCGTCGAGGTCGCCGAGGCGCACCTCGACCGCATCGCCGCCGTCGACGGGCGCGTCAACGCGTTCCTGCACGTCGACCGCGAGACGACCCTCGCGCAGGCCCGCGCGATCGACGAGCGCCGCGCGGCGGGCGAGGAGCTCGGCCCGCTGGCCGGCGTCCCGATCGCGCACAAGGACGTCTTCACCACCCGCGACATGCCCACCACCGCCGGGTCGAAGATCCTCGAGGGGTGGCGGCCGCCGTACGACGCGACCGTGACGGCCCGCCTGCGCGAGGCCGGGCTCGTCATCCTCGGCAAGACGAACATGGACGAGTTCGCCATGGGCTCGTCCACGGAGAACAGCGCCTACGGCGTCACCCGCAACCCGTGGGACCTCGAGCGGATCCCGGGCGGCTCGTCCGGCGGCTCGTCCGCGGCGGTCGCCGCCTACGAGGCCCCGCTGTCGACGGGCACCGACACCGGCGGCTCGATCCGGCAGCCCGCGGCGGTCACCGGCATCGTCGGCACGAAGCCCACCTACGGCGGGTCGTCCCGGTACGGGATCATCGCGTTCGCGTCGTCGCTCGACACCCCGGGCCCGTTCGCCCGGAACGTCCTGGACGCGGCGCTGCTGCACGAGGCGTTCAGCGGCCACGACCGGATGGACTCGACCTCGATCGACCGTCCCGTCCCGCCGGTCGTCGAGGCGGCGCGCCGCGCGGACGTCAACGGCCTGCGCGTCGGCGTGGTGAAGGAGTTCGCCGGGGACGGCTACCAGCCCGGCGTCACGGCCCGGTTCGACGAGACGGTCGAGCTGCTGGAGTCGCTCGGCGCGAAGGTCGTCGAGGTCTCCTGCCCGAACTTCTCCTACGCGCTGCCCGCGTACTACCTGATCGCCCCGTCGGAGTGCTCGTCCAACCTGGCCCGGTTCGACGCCATGCGCTACGGCCTGCGCGTCGGCGACGACGGCACCCGCAGCGCCGAGGAGGTCATGGCGCTGACCCGCGCCGAGGGCTTCGGGCCCGAGGTGAAGCGGCGCATCATGCTCGGCACGTACGCGCTGTCGTCCGGCTACTACGACGCCTACTACGGCAAGGCGCAGCAGGTCCGGACGCTCATCAAGCGCGACTTCGAGGCCGCGTTCGAGCAGGTCGACGTGCTGATCTCGCCGACCACGCCGACGACGGCGTTCCCGATCGGCGAGCGCGCCGACGACCCCATGGCCATGTACCTGGCCGACCTGTGCACGATCCCGTCGAACCTCGCCGGCAACGCCGCCATCTCGGTGCCGTGCGGCCTGGCGGACGGCCTGCCGGTCGGCCTGCAGATCATGGCCCCGACCCTCGGCGACGACCGCGTCTACCGCGTCGGCGCCGCCGTCGAGCGCGCCCTCGAGGACCGCTGGGGCGGCCCCCTCCTCGCACAGGCCCCGGAACTCTAGGCGACGAGGAACGGCGACACGTGATCACGCGAATCGAGATCGACGGCTTCAAGTCCTTCCTGGACTTCAAGCTGGACGTGCCGCCGTTCCTCGCTCTCGTCGGCCCGAATTCGAGCGGCAAGTCGAACTTGTTCGACGCGATCGAGTACGTCATCGATAGCCTGCACTACAGGCGGAATCCTCTCCTCCAGGCCCGTCGGGGACGGCCGCAGGAACTGTTCCACCGGCCAGGCGAAGGGGCCACGGTGGACGCGTTCGCGATGGCCATGCGGCGGCTCGTGCGATTGTCAGACGGGTTCGGTGCGATCGACTGCCGTGTGGGGGCGGCCCAGTGGTCCGGTGTGCCCGAACCCACTACGTCCGGAACCTCGATCGTCGACGTGGAGGCCGCAGAGGAGGTGCCCGGGTCCGTTAGGGCGCGGAGCTCCAAGAGAATCTACGATTCCTCCGCCAAAGCCGTTTTGTATGAGGATAAGGCCGCCCGGATCGACGCGCAGATGGCGAACGTGCGGCAGTACGTGCCGAATCCGCAGGCGATGCGCGGGATGGGCAGCCAAGCTGACCGGCGGCCGTTGCTGGTCGACGGCGGGAACCTGGCCGCGGTGCTGGGGAGGGTGAGCGAGACGGACGCGTTCGCCGACCTCATGGTCGACCTGGCGGCGCTGATCCCGGACGTGCGAGAAATCAAGACCGAAGTGGACGAGAAACGGCAGGAGTGGTCGTTCGACCTCGTGATGGACGGCCAGGGCGCCGTACCGAGCACGCTGCTGTCGGACGGGACGCTGCGGGTCCTCGGGCTGCTCGCCGCCCTGCACGATCCCGACCATTCGGGCGTCCTGCTGATCGAGGAGATCGAGAACGGCCTGCATCCGGGGCGCCTCGCCGAACTGCTGCGACGCGTCCGGGAGCGGGTGACCGACCTCGACGATCCCGAATCGCTGGAGCGTCCGCTGCGGCAGGTCATCATCACCAGCCACTCGCCGGTGGTGGTGTCTGAGCTGTACCGGGAGCATCCCGAGTCGCTCGTGTTCATGGACGCCGCGATCCGGGTCGACCCGGACGCGGGGCGAACGTCCCGCGTGACCGTGGCCAAGCCCGTCCGGGACGAGGGGGAGCCGGGGACGTTCGTGTCGCCGCGCCAGGTCCGCAAGTACCTGGGCACCGTGCGGCAGGACGTGCCATGAGCCGTCCGCTCGTCCCGGGACTGCTCGCCGAGAACACCACCGACGAGCGGTTCCTCGGCCATGTCGTGCGCCGGCAACTGCAGGCCCTGACGGAGAAGGGGAGCAGACACGTCGTCGACGTCGAGCGAACCGAGATCGGCGACTGCTGGACGATCAAGGATGCCGATCGGGTCGGACGTGCGGTGCTCGAACTGGCCGCGGACTGCCACCTGATCTGCGTCCACAACGATCATAACGAGCGCGGCAAGGCCGAGACCGTCGTCAAGCTGCTGGCCGATCGGGGCCTGACCACGCCGGTGATCCCGCTCGTCCCGGTGCGCGAGACCGAGGCGTGGCTGCTGGCCGACCGGGAGGTGTGGGCCCGGCTGCGCGGCAGCGACCCCGACCGGCTTCCCGTACGCCCCCGGGACGTGGAGAAACTGCAAGACCCGAAGCCCGTGCTGGACGCGGTGCGCCCGCAGAGCGGCCGCCGTCCCCTGGGCGACTACTTCGATTACATAGGACAGAACATCGACCTCGAGGCCCTCGCCCAGGTGCCCGCGTACGCGGCGTGGGTGGCCGAGACCGAAGAGGCGTTGAAGGGACTGGGATATCTGTGAGTGTCGTGACGCCGATGAAGTACGAGGACGCGCTCGCGAAGTTCGAGCCCGTTCTCGGGATCGAGACGCACATCGAGCTGGGCACCGCGTCGAAGATGTTCTGCGGCTGCCCGACGGGGTTCGGCGCGGAGCCGAACACGCAGGTGTGCCCGGTGTGTCTCGGCCTGCCGGGGGCCCTGCCGGTGACGAACCACGCCGCGATCGAGGGCATCATCAAGATCGGTCTCGCGCTGAACTGCGACATCGTCGAATGGTGCCGGTTCGCCCGGAAGAACTACTTCTATCCGGACATGCCGAAGAACTTCCAGATCTCGCAGTACGACGAGCCGCTCTGCGTCGACGGCCACCTGGACGTCGAGGTCGAGGGCGAGACGTACCGCATCGAGATCGAGCGCGTCCACATGGAGGAGGACACCGGCAAGTCGCTGCACGTCGGTGGCACCACCGGCCGCATCCACGGCGCCGAGTTCTCCCTCGTCGACTACAACCGCGCCGGGATCCCGCTCGTCGAGATCGTCACCAAGCCGATCGTCGCGACCGGCGACCGCGCGCCCCTCGTGGCCCGCGCGTACGCGACGGAGCTGCGCGAGCTCGTCCGCTCCCTGGGCGTCTCGGACGTCCGCATGGAGGAGGGCTCGATGCGCTGCGACGTCAACGTGTCGCTGATGCCGCGCGGCGCCGACGAGTGGGGCACTCGCACCGAGACGAAGAACGTCAACTCGCTGCGCTCGGTCGAGCGGGCCGTCCGGTCCGAGATCGAGCGGCAGGCGGGCGTCCTGTCCGAGGGCGGGCGCATCGTGCAGGAGACCCGCCACTTCCACGAGGACACGGGCCGCACCACCAGCGGGCGCAGCAAGGAGGAGGCGCAGGACTACCGGTACTTCCCCGAGCCCGACCTGGTGCCGATGGCGCCGTCCCGCGAGTGGGTCGAGGAACTGCGCGCGTCGCTGCCCGAGCTGCCCGCCGCCCGCCGCGCCCGCATCCAGCGGGAGTGGAACCTGTCCGACCTCGAACTGCGGGACGTCGTCAACGCCGGGGCCGTCGACCTCATCGAGTCGACGATCGCCGCGGGCGCCGACGCCCCGGCCGCCCGCAAGTGGTGGATGAACGAGCTGTCCCGCCGCGCGACCGAGCAGGGCGTCGAACTGGCCGACCTGCCGATCACGCCGGAGCAGGTCGCGCGCGTCCAGGCGATGATCGCCGCCGGTGAGCTGAACGACAAGCTGGCCCGGCAGGTCTTCACCGGCGTCCTCGCCGGCGAGGGCACCCCGGACGAGGTCGTCGCCGCGAAGGGCCTCAAGATCGTCAGCGACGAGGGCGAGCTGAACTCGATCATCGACCAGGTGATCGCGGACAACGCCGACGTCGCCGACAAGATCCGCGCGGGCAAGGTCGCCGCCGCCGGCGCCCTCGTCGGCGCGGTCATGAAGGCCACCCGCGGCCAGGCCGACGCGGGCCGCGCCCGCGAGCTGATCCTGGAGAAGCTCTCCTGACGCCCCGCCGCCCCGTGACCCCGCGTCACGGGGCGGCGGAAAACCGATGGCCCGCCCGGCGCCCGGCCGGTTAGCGTCGCGCGTGTGATCCATCAGCATCCGCTGGCCTACCTCCTCGGCATCGAGGGCCTCGCCCTGCTGCGCGCGTTCAACGGCGAGCACGACCGCGCGTTCGTCGAGGCGCGCCTCGACGAGGTCCGGCGCCTGCTCGACGACCCGTCCCTCCGGCAGGCCGTGGACGCCGAACGCGTCGGCGTCGTGGACGGCTACCGCTCCTGGGCGCCCACCTACGACGAGGGCGCCAACGCCGCGTTCGACTTCGAGGCGCCCGTCCTGGCGGAGATCCTGGACACGATCCCGCCGGGCGTCGCGCTCGACGCCGCCTGCGGCACCGGCCGCCACACGGCGCTCCTCGCCCGCCGCGGCCACCGCCCCATCGGCGTGGACGCCTCGCCGGACATGCTCGCCCGGGCCCGCGTCCGCGTCCCGGAGGCCCGTTTCGTGCGGGGCGACCTGCACCGCCTCCCGCTGCGGGACGCCTCGGTGGACCTGGTCGTCACCGGGCTCGCGCTCACGCACGTCCCGGACATCGCCCCGGTGCTGGCCGAGTTCGCGCGCGTGCTGCGTCTGGGCGGCGACCTGGTGATCTCGGACGTCCACCCCGACCACGTCGCCCGCGGCTCGGTCCCGCCCGTCCGCGACGCCGAGGGACGGCCCGGACGCCTGGTCGCGCATCGCCACACGGTGGGCGACCACGTCCGCGCCGCCCTCGACGCGGGCCTGGAGGTCCGCCGCTGCGAGGAGCCCGGGCTGCCCGCCCCGCCGCGCCCGGACGGCCCGCCCCCGACCGACCCGGGCCCCTGGGACGTATGGCCGTGGTCCCTCGCCCCCCTCGTCCCGGACGCCGCGGCCGCCGCGGCCGCCGGCGTCCCCGCGATCCTCCTCCTCCACCACCGCCGCCCCGCCACCTGACGATCACCGCAGCCCCCGGAAATGGGGCCGGTGCCGTGCTCTGCGGACGGCGTTCGCGCCCTGAGGGACATGCGCGCCGCCCGGAGGGACGGGTGCCGCTTACGCGGCCGGGCGCCGCGCGGCGCCCGGCGGGACGGGTTGCCGGGGTCGCGGGCGGCGGGGTGGGCGGGTTTCGGGTGGTGGGTGATGAGGCGGCGGGATCGTCCGTAATGGGGGTTCCGCGGGTTATGGGAGGGGAACGGTGAGGATTCGGTCGTCCGAATCGGCAGGGTCGCCTCGGCCGTCGCGGTTGCTCGTCGTGACCCAGAGGGTGCCGTCCGGGGCTCGGACGGCGGCGCGCAGGCGGCCGTACTCGCCCTGCAGGCGGGCGCGGGGCTCGCCGGCGTCGCCGTCCGTCAGCGGGACCTCCCAGAGGCGCTCGCCGGCGAGCGCGGCGGCCCACAGGGAGCCGTTCGCGTAGGCGAGGCCGGACGGGGACGCCTCGTCGGTCGTCCAGGTGACGAGGGGGTCGATGTACTCGTCGCCGGGCGAGCCCTCGCCCTCGACCTCGGGCCAGCCGTAGTTGCCGCCCTTCTCGATCAGGTTGACCTCGTCGAACTCGTTCTGGCCGAACTCGGTGGCGTAGAGGCGCTTCCGGTCGTCCCACGCGATGCCCTGCACGTTCCGGTGGCCGTAGGACCAGACGCGGTTGCCGAAGGGGTTGCCGGGGGCGGGGGCGCCCTCGGGGGTGACGCGGAGGATCTTGCCGCCGAGGGAGTCGCGGTCCTGGGAAAGGGACGGGTCGCCGATCTCGCCGGTCGTGACGTACAGCATGCCGTCGGGGCCGAACGCGAGGCGTCCGCCGTTGTGGTTCGAGCCCTTGGGGATGCCGGTGACGATCGGCCGCAGGTCGCCGAGGCGGCCGTCGTAGGTCGTCCGGACGACGCGGTTGTCGTCGGCCGCGGTGTAGTACAGGAAGACGAGGCGGTCGTCGTCGAACGCGGGGGACACGGCGACGCCGAGGAGGCCGCCCTCGCCGAGCGGGTCGACGCCCGGGATCGTGGCGACGGCCGAGGTCTCGCCGGACGGGGTGACGCGCAGGAGCCGCGCGCTCTGCCGTTCGGTGACGAGGGCGTCGCCGCCGGGCAGGAACGCCACCGCCCACGGGACCTCGAGGTCCGTCGCGACGGGCCGGACGGACGTCGCCGGGCCCGCCGTGGGGGACGAACCGGGCGGCGGGCTCGTGGAGTCGCCGGAGTCGGTGCCCGGGGAGCAGCCGGCCAGGACGAGGACGGTCGCCAGGACGGTCGCCGGGACGGTCGGGTGCATGCGCATGATGGGCCTCCCGCGTCCCAGGATGGCACGACCGGGGCGACTCGGACACGGAAATGGTCACTGTGCGTGATGCGGGGCATCGGTGACGATCGTGTTTCGGTCACATCAAACGGGTTCTTCACATGGTGCTTCGCCGTGCTTCGTCGCCGGGTGGACGCACTCCCTCAATCGCTCCGTGACCTACGGAACGTACATTGGGCGTCACGGTGATCCCGCATCGCAGCGACGGAGCTGATCTCCGGCCGGCGCAGCCGACGTGCTCGCCGCCGGCCCCGCGCCGACCCTGCGCGGGGGCACGATCCTCGACCCTCCAGGCGTTATCGGGCCGGTGAGGGTGCGGACCCCGAATTCCCCGGCGCGCCGCGGTCGCGCGCCCGGACCGAGCGCTCCAGGCGGGGCGGGAAGGGACACGGCGCGATGAGCGGCGAGAACGCCACGCGGATGCCGCCGCGTGCCCTGCCGGTCGTCATCGCCGCGATCGTCGGCGTGCTGTACGCCGTCGGCTCGCTGGCGGGCTGGGGCGGCACGGCGTTCATCACGTGGGCCGAGGCCGGCGCGGCGGGCGCCGCGGCGGTGTCCCTGCTGGTGTCGGCCGGGCGGCCGCGCGGCGGGGACGGCGACGGGGCGAGCGGCCTGCGGCGGCTGTCGGCGGGCGGGATCTGGCGAGCGTCCATGCGCTGGTACGGCATCGCCGCGTCGTGCTGGTTCCTCGGCGCGGTCGGCAGCGCCCTCGCCGACTACGCGAGCCGGAGCGCGCTGTCCCTGTCGGTGCCCGACCTGTTCTACCTGCTCGCCGTGGTCGCGCTGGTCGTGGGGCTGGTCGTCCCGGTGAGCCCCCCGCGGGACGTGGGGACGTGGCTGCGGTACGCGGCCGACACGTACGTGTGCGTCTGCGGGCTGTTCGTCCTCGGGTGGGTCGCGGTCTTCAGCACGCTGTACCACCGGTCGGGGGAGACGCCGACCGAGTTCATGCTCGAGCTGCTGTACCCGCTGATCGACATCGCGCTGGTGTGCGGGGCGCTGCCGTTCGTGCTGGGGGCGGCGCCGGGGCACCGCAGGCCCGCGTGGATGGGGTACGGCGCGCTCGCGGCGTTCGCGATCGCCGACATCGTGACGACGTTCGTCCGGCTGCACGGCGGCGCGCCCGCCGAGGACCCCGCCGACATCCTGCGGCTCGCCGGGCTGCTGCTGCTGATGCTCGTCCCGTGGACGGAGCCGGCGGCGGAGCCGACCGACGACATCCCGCCGGACGCCGACGTGGTGCGGGCGGACGACTCCGAGGCGCGGCGCGGCCGGATGATCGGCCCCGGGATCGCCCCGGCGGCGGTCGCCGCGGCGGCCGCGCTGTTCATCGCGGGGCACACGCTGACCGGGCGGCACGGGATGGAGCCGGTCGTCCCGCTCGTGGCGGGCTCGGCGACGCTGGTGCTGCTGGCGCGGCTGGCGGCGCTGCTGCGGGAGAACGACCGGCTTCGCCGGGAGGTCGAGGCGGGCGAGCAGCACTTCCGCGCCCTGTCGGAGAGCATCGACGACGCCGTCCTGATCTGCGACCTGGACGCGACCGTGCAGTACGCGAGCGCGGGCGCCCTGCGGACCTACCACTACGCGGCGGACGAACTGGTCGGCCGGCCGCTGCTCGAACTCGTCCACCCGGAGGACCTGCCCCGGCTGGAGGAGGTCTTCACCGAGTTCCTGGAGGCCGAGGACGGGCTCCTCGGCGAGGACGTCCTGCGCGTCTCCTGCCGGGTCCGCGCGGCCGACGGCACGTGGCTGCCGACGGAGTCGACGGTGTCGCGCTACAGCGGCGGGTCGTCCGGACGGCTGCTGGTGACGACCCGCGACCTCAGCGAGCAGGCGGCGCTGCAGCGGCAGGTCGCCCACCTGACGTTCCACGACGGCCTCACCGGGCTGCCGAACCGGTCGTTCTTCGAGGAGCGGACCCGGGAGCTGCTGTCCCGGCAGCGGTCCGGCGACAAGATCGCGGTGGTGTTCGTCGACCTGGACGGCTTCACCGACGTGAACGACTCGGCGGGGCACGCGGCGGGCGACCAGGTGCTGGCGCAGGCCGCGCGGCGGCTGCGCGGCAACGTGCTGGCCGACGACACGGTGGCGCGCTGGGGCGGCGACGAGTTCGCGGTGCTGGTGCAGCTTCCGTCGGACGAGCGGGAGACGCAGGCGACCGTCGAGCTGGCGGGGCGGCTGCTGCGGGTGCTGTCGGCCGACCCGTACCAGGTCGGCGGCAAGCAGATCGCGCTGACCGCGAGCGTCGGGATCGCGTTCGCCGGGGACGACGAGCGGCCGCCCGGCCGCGGCGCCGACCCCGGGCGGCTCGTCCGGCGCAGCGCCGCGGACCTGCTGCGCAACGGCGACCTGGCGATGGCGCGCGCCAAGGAGATGGGCGGCGGCCGGGTCGAGGTGTACGCGCCGCACATGCACGCCGACGTCGTCCGGCGGCTGGAGCTGGGCAGCGACCTGCAGCGGGCGCTGGCCGAGGAGCAGTTCGCGGTGGAGTTCCAGCCGGTGGTGGACCTCGCGACGTCCCGGGTGACGGGCGTGGAGGCGCTGCTGCGCTGGTGGCGGGGGAGCGAGGCGGTGCCGCCGGAGGAGTTCATCGGCCCGGCCGAGGAGGCGGGGCTGATGCTGCCGCTCGGCGACTGGGTGCTGCGGGAGGCGTGCCGGGAGGTGGCCCGCTGGCGGGCGGACTCGTGGGACGTCGGCCTGTCGGTGAACTTCACCGCCCGGCAGATCGGCGCGCCCCGGTTCGTGGAGACGGTCGCGTCGGTGCTGGAGGAGACGGGTCTGCCGCCGCACGCCCTCACGCTGGAGGTGCGGGAGGAGGTGCTGGTCGACGACGGGGCGAAGGTGGAGCGCCTGGAGGCGCTGCGCGACCTCGGCGTCCGGCTGGCGATCGACGACTTCGGCACCGGCTACGCGTCGCTGGCCTACCTCGGGCGGCTCCCGGTGGACGTCATCAAGATCGATCCGTCGTTCGTCGCGGGGCTCGGCACGGACGAGACGAGCACGCTGCTCACCCGCACGATCGTCCGGCTGGGCAGCGACCTCGGGCTGACCGTGGTGGCGGAGGGCATCGAGCGGCCCGAGCAGCTGGAGCTGCTGCGGGAGATGGGCTGCCCGCGGGGGCAGGGGTTCCTGGTGGCGCGGCCGATGGCGGCCGGGCGGGTCGAGTCGCTGGTCCGGACGAACCTGGCGGGCGGCGGGGACGACGTCAGCGGTGAGATCCCGCTGCCGCTGCCAGGGTGAACCCCGCCACATTCCGTCTCATATACCGAGACATTGTGTTCACGGATTTGACCGGCGGGCGGACATCGGCGAAAGTGGGGCCCGTGCAGAGCATCTCCACCATCATCCTCGTAGTACTTGGTCGGCGCGCAGGCTGACCGAGTCCTACCGTCCTGCGCGCCTCCCCTCGACCGCCATACGGCGGCGGGGGTTTTTTGTTGCCCGGCGAGCCCAGTCTCTCTCCCCAAGGAACCGCAGATCATGACGACCGAACAGATGACGGGAGCCCAGGCGCTGGTGCGCGCCCTGGAGAACGTCGGCGTCGACACCGTGTTCGGCATCCCGGGTGGCGCGATCCTCCCGGCCTACGACCCGCTCTTCGACTCCGCGAAGCTCCGCCACATCCTCGTCCGGCACGAGCAGGGCGCCGGCCACGCCGCCCAGGGCTACGCGATGGTGACCGGCAAGGTGGGGGTCTGCATGGCCACCAGCGGGCCCGGCGCCACCAACCTCGTCACCGCGATCTCCGACGCCTACATGGACTCCGTGCCCATGGTGGCGATCACCGGCCAGGTCGCGACGTCGCTGATCGGGACCGACGGGTTCCAGGAGGCCGACATCGCCGGCATCACGATGCCGATCACCAAGCACAACTTCCTGGTCACCGACGCCCGCGACATCGGCCGGACGATCGCGGAGGCGTTCCACATCGCGAGCACCGGCCGTCCCGGGCCCGTCCTGGTCGACATCGCGAAGGACGCGCTGCAGGCGACCGTCGAGTTCGAGTGGCCCGTCGCCCTCCAGCTCCCCGGGTACCGGCCCGTCACCCGGCCGCACTCCAAGCAGGTCCGCGAGGCGGCACGGCTGATCGTCGAGTCGAAGCGCCCGGTGCTGTACGTCGGCGGCGGCGTCCTGAAGGCGGGCGCGTCCGCCGAGCTGAAGGTGCTCGCCGAGCTGACCGGCGCGCCGGTCGTCACCACGCTGATGGCGAAGGGCGCGCTGCCCGACAGCCACCCGCAGCACATGGGCATGCCCGGCATGCACGGCAGCGTCGGCGCCGTCGGCGCCCTGCAGCGCGCCGACCTGCTGGTCACCCTCGGCGCCCGGTTCGACGACCGCGTCACCGGCAAGCTCGACGGGTTCGCGCCGCACGCGAAGGTCGTCCACGCCGACATCGACCCCGCCGAGATCTCCAAGAACCGGCACGCCGACGTCCCGATCGTCGGGGACGCCCGCGAGGTCATCGCCGACCTGATCGTCGCCGTGCAGAACGAGCACGCGGCGGGCAACACCGGCGACTACACCGACTGGTGGCGGCAGCTCGACGCGTGGCGCGACACCTACCCGCTCGGGTACGACGCCCCCGCCGACGGGTCGCTGTCGCCGCAGCAGGTCATCGAGCGGATCGGCCAGCTGGTCGGGCCGGACGCCTACTACGTCGCGGGCGTCGGGCAGCACCAGATGTGGGCCGCGCAGTTCATCAAGTACGAGCGGCCCGGCGCGTTCCTCAACTCCGGCGGCGCGGGCACGATGGGCTACGCCGTCCCGGCCGCGATGGGCGCCAAGGTCGGCGCGCCCGACACGCAGGTGTGGGCGATCGACGGCGACGGCTGCTTCCAGATGACCAACCAGGAGCTGGCCACCTGCGCGATCGAGGGCATCCCCGTGAAGATCGCGGTGATCAACAACGGTAACCTCGGCATGGTCCGGCAGTGGCAGACGCTCTTCTACAACGAGCGCTACTCCAACACGAACCTGCACGCCGCGAAGCGGATTCCGGACTTCGTGAAGCTCGCGGAGGCGTACGGTTGCGTGGGGCTGCGCTGCGAGCGGGCGGAGGACGTCGACGCCGTCATCGCCAAGGCGATGGAGATCAACGACGCGCCCGTCGTGATCGACTTCGTGGTGCACGAGGACGCCATGGTCTGGCCCATGGTCGCCGCCGGCACGGCCAACGACGACATCAAGATCGCCAGGGACATGGCGCCCGACTGGGAGAACGGAGACTGACCCCGATGAGCCTGCACACCCTCTCGGTGCTGGTGGAGAACAAGCCCGGCATCCTCGCGCGGGTCGCGGCGCTGTTCTCCCGGCGCGGCTTCAACATCGAGTCGCTCGCGGTCGGCGTCACCGAGCACCCCGACATCTCCCGGATGACGATCGTCGTCAACGTCGAGGACCTGCCGCTGGAGCAGGTCACCAAGCAGCTCAACAAGCTGATCAACGTGCTGAAGATCGTCGAGCTGGACCAGTCGGCGTCGGTCCAGCGCGAGCTCGTCCTGGTCAAGGTGCGCGCCGACGCCGAGACCCGCTCGCAGGTCCTGGAGACCGTCAACCTGTTCCGCGCCAAGGTCGTGGACGTCGCCCCGGACGCGGTGACGATCGAGGCCACCGGCAACCGCGACAAGCTGGACGCCTTCATCCGCGTCCTCGAGCCGTTCGGCATCAAGGAGCTGGTGCAGTCCGGCATGGTGGCCATCGGACGCGGCGCGCGATCCATCACCGACCGCTCGCTGCGGGCCATCGAGCGCAGCGCGTGACCATAGAAAACCGACACTCTGAAAGGCAGCAGCACTGTGGCTGAGATGTTCTACGACGACGCCGCCGACCTGAGCGTGATCCAGGGCCGGCACGTGGCGATCATCGGCTACGGCAGCCAGGGACACGCGCACGCGCTCTCCCTGCGCGACTCCGGCGTCGACGTCCGGGTCGGGCTCCGCGAGGGGTCCCCCAGCCGGGAGAAGGCGGAGGCCGAGGGCCTGCGCGTCGTCACCCCGGCGGAGGCGGCCGAGGAGGCCGACCTCATCATGCTGCTGGCTCCCGACCACCACCACCGGGAGATCTTCGAGAAGGACATCAAGCCCGCGCTCGTCGAGGGCGACGCGCTGTTCTTCGGCCACGGCTTCAGCATCCGCTACGACCTGGTCCAGCCGCCGGAGGGCGTGGACGTGGCGATGGTCGCGCCGAAGGGCCCCGGCCACCTCGTCCGCCGCCAGTTCGTCGCGGGCCGCGGCGTCCCGGTGATCGTCGCGGTGGAGAAGGACGCGTCCGGCAACGCGTGGCCGCTGGCCCTCGCCTACGCCAAGGCCATCGGCGGCCTGCGCGCGGGCGGCATCAAGACCACCTTCACCGAGGAGACCGAGACCGACCTGTTCGGCGAGCAGGCCGTGCTGTGCGGCGGCGCGTCCGAGCTGGTGAAGGCCGGGTTCGAGGTGCTGACCGAGGCCGGCTACCAGCCGGAGGTCGCCTACTTCGAGGTGCTGCACGAGCTGAAGCTGATCGTCGACCTCATGTACGAGGGCGGCATCTCCAAGATGTACTGGTCGGTGTCCGACAACGCCGAGTACGGCGGCTACCGCAGCGGCCCGCGCGTGATCACGCCGGAGACCAAGGCCGCGATGAAGAAGATCCTCGGCGAGATCCAGTCCGGCGAGTACGCCAAGGAGCTGGTGAACGAGTTCGAGAGCGGCCAGAAGAAGTTCACCGAGTACCGCGAGAAGATGGCCGAGCACCCGGTCGAGAAGACGGGCGCCGAGCTGCGCCCGATGATGAGCTGGCTGAACGACTGAGCCGGTTCGACGACTGAGCCGGTTCGACGACTGAGCAGGCCGAAAGACTGAGCCGACGCCCGGACGGTGGCGTCGGCTCAGTCCGTTCTCGGGCCCGGCCCGTCCCCGGGGCGGGGCGTCAGCGCAGCAGGCGGCGCAGCAGCCGCGTGACCGGCGACAGGTTCTCCTGTTCCCGGCCGACCAGCAGCGCGAGGTAGCCGCCGCGGGTGAAGTAGAGGGTGGCGTCCTTCGCGCCGACCGCCCGCCGCTGCGGGCCCGTCCGGACGCCGGCGGGCCGGACGGCCCCGAAGCGCGCCTCCCGCCGGACGCCGAGCGCCGTCGCGGCGATGTGCACGTCGTACCGTCCGGGCTCGATCGCGGCCGGGTCGGCGAGCAGTTCGAAGCCGCCGGGGACGTCGGCCCGCGGGGCGGTGGGGAGGCGGTGCTCCCGGCCGGTGGAGCGTTCCCGCAGCAGGATCTCGGCGGACGAGCGGTCGGTCGCGACGCGCTGCAGCCGGGCGGCGCCGCGGATCCGCACCCGGCGGCCCTGCCAGTCGGCGCCGTCGAGCCGGTGGTCGACGCCGACCTCGCCGGTGATGTCGACGTCCTGCCGGGGGACGCCGCGCAGGAACGGGTACATCGCGTAGATCCGGCCGCCGACCACCACCGCGCCCGCCGGGCCGCCCTCGACCTCGTCGCGGATCAGCCGTTCCAGCTCGTCGAGCAGGTCGTGCTGGATGCAGAACGCGCGCAGCCGCGCCGACGCGGGCAGCGCCGCGCGGGCGACGTCGTCCAGCCCGTCGGCGCCGATCAGCCGGCGGGTGCCCTCGACGAGCCGGGCGCGCTGCAGGGGGTCGAGCTCCAGGAATCGGTGGTCGTACACGCGCAGGACATCGCGCAGGACGCTGATCGAGACATCGGTCGGGACGCTGATGCTGTCGGACGTCACGGTGCCCTCTCCTGATCGCCGGGGACTTCGGTCACGTTAAGCCACCGTTCGGTTCCGCACAGTAAAAGTTTCAGGACCCTGTCCCTCGGGATGCATACTCGGTATTGCCTAAGACATACGCGGTATGCATACTTCGTAGGCATGTCGATCCGTCATGGCCTCCTGGCGCTGCTGTCCCAGGGGTCCCGCTACGGCTACCAGCTGCGCACCGAGTTCGAGACGTCCACGGGCGCGACGTGGCCGCTCAACATCGGCCAGGTGTACTCCACCCTCTCCCGCCTCGAACGGGACGACCTGATCGCCCGCGTCGGCGCCGACGACGAGGGCCGGTTCGTCTACCGGATCACCCCGGCGGGCGCGGAGGAGGTGCGGCGCTGGTTCGCCACCCCCGTCGCCCGCGCCGACCGGCCCCGGGACGAACTGGCCATCAAGCTCGCGATGGCCGTCACCGCGCCCGGCGTGGACGTCCGGCGGGTCGTGCAGGCGCAGCGCACCGCGACGCTGCGCTCGCTGCAGGACCTCACCCGCCTCAAGGCCGAGCCGTCCGCCGAGAATCCCGGCCAGAGCGACCACGCCTGGCGGCTGGTCCTCGAATCCATGATCTTCCAGGCCGAGGCGGAGATCCGCTGGCTCGACCACTGCGAGGCGTACGTCGCCCGCGCCGTCCCGCCCGTCCCGTCCGCGCCCGACGCGGCGGACGCGCCGGACGCCGACCCGTCCGTCCCGGGGGAGACCCGCCGATGAGCGTCCTGTCCCTGCGGGGCGTGTCCCGCGACCACGGGACGGGCGCCGCGCTCGTCCACGCCCTGGCCGACGTCGACCTGGACGTCGCCGAGGGCGAGTTCGTCGCGGTGATGGGCCCGTCCGGTTCCGGCAAGACGACCCTGCTCACGCTCGCCGGCGGGCTCGACACGCCGACGTCCGGGGAGGTCCTCGTCGCGGGCGCGGACATCGCCCGGCTGAAGGCGTCCGGACGGTCGGCGCTGCGCCGCCGCGGCATCGGGTACGTCTTCCAGAACCTCAACCTCATCCCGAGCCTGACCGCCGCCGAGAACGTCATGCTGCCCCGCGAGCTGGACGGCGTCCGCACGCGCCGGGCCCGCGCGGAGGCCCGCGCCGCCCTGGCGGAGGTCGGGGTCACCGACCTCGCCGGCCGATACCCCGACGAGATGTCCGGCGGCCAGCAGCAGCGGGTCGCGATCGCCCGCGCGCTCGTCGGCGACCGGCGGCTCGTCCTGGCCGACGAGCCGACCGGCGCGCTCGACAGCCACACCGGCGACGACGTCATGCGCGTCCTGCGGCAGCGCTGCGACGCCGGCGCCGCCTGCCTGATGGTCACCCACGAGTCGCGGCACGCCGCCTGGGCCGACCGGGTGGTGTTCCTGCGGGACGGCCGCGTCGTCGACGCCACGCCCTCCCGTCCGGGCCCGGAGACCCTGCTGGAGGAGACCCGGTGACCGCCTTCCGTGCCGCGCTGCGCATCGCCCTCCACGACGCGCTGCGCGCCAAGGGGCGCACCGCGCTCGTCCTCTGCATGATCGGCCTGCCCGTCGCGGCCGTCGTGGGGTTCGGGGTCGTGGGCAAGACGCTGGAATGGACGCCGCGCGAGTCACTGGCGTACGAGATCGGCACCGCCGACGCGCGGCTCACCGGCGTCGCCCGGGGATCGGTCGGCCAGGTCCCGGACGATCCGGACACCACGGTGTCGCAGGGGGCCCCGTCCGCCGAGGCGCGGCCCTGGACCACGGCGGAGATCACCCGGCGTGTCGCCGCCCGGTACGGCCCGGACGTGCGCGTCCTGCCGATGAACCTCGACGAACGGACCCGGCTCGCGACGCCCGCCGGGCGCCTTCCGGTCCCGCTGTACGAACTGGACGTCCGCGACCCGATGGCGCGCGGGATCCTGGAGATCACCGACGGACGGGCGCCCGCGACGCCGGACGAGATCGCGCTGTCGCCCTCGCTGGCCGGGCGCGGCTTCGAGCTCGGCGGGACGGTCCGGGTCGGCACCGCCGAGAAGCCCATGCACGTCGTCGGATATGTGCGCGACCCGTATACGAGCCCGGGCGAGGAGCATCCCGGGCAACTCGCGCTGGCGCTGCCCGGCGCCGTCCCGGCCGATCCGCCGGACCCGGCCGCCGACGCCCCCCTCCGGCACTGGCTGATCGACGTCGGAGGCCCGGTGACGTGGGACGACGTCACCGGCTTCAACCGGGACGGGATCCTCGTCCTGTCCCGCGACGTCGTGGAGCATCCGCCCGCGCTGCCCGAGCCGTCCGGTCTCTCGTCGCCCTTCGACCGGCCCGAGGCCCGGACGAGCGTGATCGTCGCGCTGACCGGGGCGATGATCGTGCTGCAGGTCGTCCTGCTCTCCGGGCCCGCGTTCACGGTCGACCTCCGCAGGCGGCGGCGCCTGCTCGCGCTGGTCGCGGTCGCGGGCGGTGGGCCCCGGCACCTGCGGGCCGTGGTGCTCGCCGGCGGCCTGCTGCTCGGCGGCGCGGGCGCGCTGGTGGGTCTGCTGCTCGGGATCGCGGGCGGGGCCCTGACCGCCGCGGTCGTGGGCGCGGCGTCCGACACGCCCCCGGGGCCGTTCGGCGTGCCGTGGACGGCGGCCGCCGCGACCGTCCTGCTCGGCACGGTCAGCGGCCTCGCCGCTGCCTACCTGCCCGCCCGGCGGGCCGCGCGGATGGACGTCGTCGCGGCGCTCGCCGGACGCCGGGAGCCCGGCCGGGCCCGCGGCGTCCGCGGATGGGCGCTCGCGGGCGCGGCGTTCGTCGCCGCCGGGGTGCTCTGCTGCCTGTTCGGGGCGCGGAGCCTGCGCGAGTTCGGCGCCGCCTTCGGCGCGGCCGGGATCGTCATCGGCACCGTTCTGGCCGTGCCCTGGCTGGTCGGGGCGGTGGGCCGGGTCGCCGGACGGCTGCCGTTGCCGCTGCGCCTCGCCGTCCGGGACGGCGCCCGCAACCGGGCCCGCACCGCGCCCGCCGTCGCGGCGATCATGGCGGCGGTGGCGGGGGCGAGCGCGCTGGCCATCGCCGCCGCGAGCGACCTGAAGCAGGGGCGGGAACTCTACGTGGCCGAACTCCCGCGCGGCTCGGCGCTGATCCGACCCCCCCTGGAGGAGGCGCCCCCCGTCCGTCTGGACGGCGACCGGACGGACGGCGATCCGGCGACCGCGGCCTGGACGGACACCGTCCGGCGGAACGACGCGCGGGCGGCCGAGGTCCGCGCCGCGATCGAGCGCGAGGTGCCCGGGCTGCCGCTGCTCGACCTGCCGATCCTGCCGGGCGACAACTGCACGCCGCCCCTCAACCCCGCGTGCCACTCGGTGACCTTCGGCACCCGGGCCCGGGGCGGCGGCGACGCGCTGCGTCCCCTGGAGACGGTGGTGGGCGGCCCCGCCGAGGCCCGGATGCTGCTCGGCCGCGACGTTCCCGAGGTCACCGCGGCGCTGGCCGCCGGCAAGATCGTCGTCTTCGGTGCGCGCACGGCCCCCGCCGAGTCGACCACCGCCACCGTGCAGGTGTGGGAGGAGGGGAAACCGAAGCCGCGGACACTCCGTCAGGTGCGCGGGCTCCCGGCGGTCACGGTGCCCGTGGACACGCACGTCCAGGTGCTCGTGCCGCCGTCCGCCGCCGACCGGATCGGCGTGCCGCCGCGCGTCGCCGCGTTCGGGATCGATCGGGCCGAGCATCGGATGACCGAGGCGGAGGCGGAGCGCGTGGAGGAGGTGCTGCACGGCTTCGACGGGTACGACGGCGGCTGGGTCTACGTCGAGCGCGGCTTCGACCGCGGCGACGACACGCTCCTGCTGCTGCTCGCGGCGGTCGCGGCCGTCCTCACGCTGGGCGGGGCGCTGATCGCGACCGGGCTGTCGGCCGCCGACGCCCGGCCCGACCTCGCCGTCCTCGCCGCGGTCGGCGCTCGCCCGCGCACCCGGCGGCTGCTGGCGGCGGGCCAGGCGGCGTACATCGCGGTGCTCGGCTGCTGGCTCGGGATCGCCGCAGGTCTCGTCCCCGGCCTTGCCGCGGCCCGCGTCCTCACCGAGGGCGAGCCGGAGGAGGGCGGGCCGGTGCGCGGCCCCTTCTTCGACCTCCCGTGGACGGTACTGCTGCTGATCGGCGTCGCCGTCCCGCTGCTCGTGGCCGTCGTCGCGGGCCTGTGCACCCGTTCGCGACTCCCCATGACGCGCGTCACGGCCGAGTAGCCGCGCCGCGCGGGGCCACGGGCCGGCGCTGCTGGTAGCGTCCGGCTCGTGGCTGAGGGGGTTACGGCCGGCGGGGGAGCGGGCACCCTCGACCGTGCGCCGGCGGGCCGCGCCGGACGGGACGCGCGCCGCCGGTTCGCCGCGCGCGGGCGCCGCCTGCTCGCCCGCGCCCGCGCCCGGTCCGGCGTCCTCGCGCTGACGCTGGTCGCGGCGGCCGTGTACGCCGCGTACTCGCTGCTGCGCCTACACGCGTTCCGCGCCAGCAGCTACGACCTGGTGATCTTCGACCAGGCGGTCCGCTCCTACAGCGGGTTCGGGCCGCCGGTCGCGATCGTCAAGGGCGTCCACAACGGCTTCGGGCCCGACTTCTCCGTCCTCGGCGACCACTTCTCGCCGATCCTGGCCGTCCTCGCGCCGCTCTACTGGATCCACGACGGCCCCGGCACGCTGCTCGTCGCGCAGGCCGTGCTGTTCGCCGCCGCGATCGTCCCGATCTGGCGGTACGCCGCGCGCCGGCTGGGCCCGGCCGCCGCCTACTGCGCGTCCGGCGCGTACGCGCTGTCGTGGCCGGTCGCCGAGGCGCTCGCGTTCGACTTCCACGAGGTCGCGTTCGTCCCGCCGCTCGCGGCGCTGCTCGTCGAGCGGCACGACGCCGGACGGCGCGGGCAGGCGGCGGCCGTCGCGGCGCTCCTGCTGCTGGTCAAGGAGGACATGGGCCTCCTGCTCGCCGGGTTCGGCCTCTACCTGCTCACCCGCCCCGGTGAGCGGCGGTCCGGCGCCGTCCACATCGCGGCCGGGCTCGCCGCCACCTGGGCCGCCTCCCGGTTCGTCATCCCGGCCTTCGGCGGGGACGACGACTACTACTGGGCGTACGGCGCGCTCGGCCCCGACCTGCCGAGCGCCGCCGTGCACGCGCTGACGCACCCCTGGGACGTCCTCGCGCTGCTGGGCGACCCGCCGGCCAAACTCGGCACGATGCTGCTGCTCGCCGCGCCGCTGCTGCTGCTCCCGCTGGCGTCGCCGCTGACGCTCGCCGCCGTCCCGCTGCTCGCCGAGCGGATGCTGGCCAGCGGTTTCGAGAACTGGTGGCAGCCGCAGTACCACTACAACGCGTTCGTCGTCGCGATCCTCGTCCTGGCGGCCGTGGACGGGGCGGTGCGGCTGCGCGACCGCTTCCGCGCGGCCCGCCGCGGGCCGCGCGCGCTCCCCGCCGCCGCCCTGCTGGTCGCCGCGGCCGTCACCGTCCCGTTCTTCGCGTTCGGCGATCTCGCGGACCCGTCCCTTTACCGGCGCAACGCGCGCGCGCAGGCCGCCGCGGCCGCGGCGGCGCACGTCCCGTCCGGGGCCCTCGTGGAGGCGGCGAACAACGTCGGCCCGGCGCTCAGCGCCCGCACGCGCGTCCTGCTGCTGGACCGCTGGCCCCGCAACGCGCCGTGGGTCGTCGCCGACGTCGAGCGCCCGACGTTCCCCTTCCGTTCCGTGCACGACCAGCGCCTCCGCGTCCAGGGGCTGCTGGACCTCGGGTACCGGGAGGTCTTCCGGCGGGAGGGGTACGTCGTCCTGCACCATCCCGGCTACCCGCCCACCGGGAATTTTGGACGGCCGTCCAATACATCGGGATGATCCGCCGGTCAGAATGACCGTGAAGGTGTCGGAAAGGTAAATCGGCCTATCATTTTCGCCAGGACTGTCTGATACTTGGAGAAGTCGTGACGGCCGCGTCCGGCGCGGGCGGCGCAGTCCGCGAAACCGCCGGTCACGCTGCCGGAGCGCAGGCAGGGGCGGAGCACGGAGCGAGGCCGGCGAACGGTCCGGGGCAGGCGCGGAATTCCGCCACCGCGCGCCGATGCCGCGGGTGGGAAAATCCCGGCCCGGAGAAGCGCGGCGCGGGGTGGAATATGTCGAGTGGTCACGGCGCGCCGGCCGCGGACGTCCGGCGCTTCGACACCTGCGGCCGGGCGTGGATCGCCGCGCTGCGGCACGTCTGGTCCGCCGGCGAGGCCGGCATGACCGACCGCGGCCCCGTCATCGAGGGCCCGCCGCTGCTGTTCGAGATCGCGTCGCTGAGCCGCGACGACCCGATCCTGCGCGAGCACGGCGACCGCTCCCGCCTCGCCCGTCCCGCCGGGGAGGACGTCCGCCGCGCCGGCCCGCCGGACGGCGCGTCCGGCGGGGCCCGCCCGGACGCCGGCCAGATCCGCTGGGTCGTCGACCTGCTGCGCGCCCGCCCCTGGACCACCAGCGCCTGGATCTCGCTCGCGGCGCCCGGCGAGGCCGGCGCCCCGCCCGTCCCCACCGCGCTCGCCTTCCGCATCCGCGGCTACCGGCTGGCCATGACGGCGATGTTCCGCTCGCAGAACGTCCACCGCGCCTACCTGGCCTACCTCCCGCTGCGCGAGGTTCAGGTCGGCGTCGCCGAACGGCTCGGCCTGCCGTCCGGGCCGCTCCGCGTCTTCGTCGACGTCCCGCATCTTCCCGTGGCGGACGCCGATCGCGTCGCGACCATTCTCGCCTCCCAGCCCGAACCCAACGCGGCCTGACCGGTCCGGACGTCACTCGCCCTTGACCGACCCGGACAAAGGTGAGTTACCGGTGGGTGTTTCCCCGTGCGCGATGACCGGACGCGGCGAGGGATAGACTCGCCGACGGGGCGAGCGCACGACGAGGTGACTCGCGACTTCAGCTGCACGACCGCCCGCACATCCGACTTTCGAAGGACCGTTTCCTTGAGCAAGCCCGTCGTCCTCGTCGCAGAAGAACTCTCTCCCGCCGGCATCGCCGTGCTGGAGTCCGACTTCGAGGTCCGCCACGTCGACGGAAGCGACCGCGAGCAGCTGCTGCCCGCGGTCGCCGACGTCGACGCGCTGATCGTCCGCAGCGCCACCAAGGTCACCGCGGAGGTGTTCCGGCACGCCGCCAAGCTGCGCGTCGTCGCCCGCGCCGGCGTCGGCCTCGACAACGTCGACGTCGAGGCCGCCACCAAGGCCGGCGTCATGGTCGTGAACGCGCCGACGTCCAACATCGTCACCGCCGCCGAGCACGCCATCGCGCTGCTGCTGGCCACCGCTCGGAACGTGCCACAGGGCCACGCCGCCCTGAAGCAGGGCGAGTGGAAGCGGTCCAAGTACACCGGCGTCGAGCTGCAGGGCAAGACCGTCGGCGTCCTCGGCCTCGGCCGCATCGGCGTCCTGGTCGCCCAGCGCCTCGCCGCGTTCGACATGAACGTGATCGCGTTCGACCCCTACGTGCAGGCCGCCCGCGCCGCGCAGCTCGGCGTCAAGCTCGTCACCCTCGACGAGCTGCTCGCCGAGAGCGACTTCATCACCGTGCACCTGCCGAAGACCCCCGAGACCCTCGGGCTCATCGGCGACCGCGAGCTGCACCGGGTCAAGCCGAGCGTCCGGATCGTCAACGCCGCCCGCGGCGGGATCGTTGACGAGCAGGCCCTCGACCTCGCGATCAAGGACGGCCGCGTCGCCGCCGCCGGCCTCGACGTGTTCAGCAGCGAGCCCTGCACCGACAGCCCGCTGTTCCACCACGACAACGTCGTGGTCACCCCGCACCTCGGCGCCAGCACGCACGAGGCGCAGGAGAAGGCGGGCACGCAGGTCGCCCGCTCGGTGAAGCTCGCGCTGTCCGGCGAGTTCGTCCCGGACGCCGTCAACGTGCAGGGCGGCGCCGTCGCAGAGGACGTCAAGCCCGGCCTGCCGCTCGCCGAGAAGCTCGGCCGGATCTTCACCGCCCTCGCCGGCGGCGTCCCGGTCCGGCTCGACGTCGTCGTCCGCGGCGAGATCGCCGAGCACGACGTCAAGGTGCTCGAGCTGGCCGCGCTCAAGGGCGTCTTCGTGGACGTCATCGAGGAGGCCGTCACGTTCGTGAACGCCCCCCTCCTGGCCCGCGACCGCGGCGTCGAGGTCACCCTCACCACCAGCGAGGACAGCCCCGACTGGCGCAACGTCGTCCAAGTGCGCGGCACCATGGCCGACGGCGACGTCGTGTCGGTGTCCGGCACCCTGACCGGCCCCAAGCACGCCGAGCGGCTCATCGAGATCAACGGCTACAACATGGAGCTGGTCCCGACCGCGCACATGGCGTTCTTCTCCTACGAGGACCGCCCCGGCATCGTCGGCGCCGTCGGCAAGCTGCTCGGCGACGAGCAGGTCAACATCGCCGGCATGCAGGTCGGCCGGGACGCCAAGGGCGGCCGCGCGCTGATCGCCCTGACCGTCGACTCCGCCATCCCGGCGCAGCTCGTCGACGCCATCAAGGCCGAGGTCGGCGCCGACATGGGCCGCCGCGTCGACCTGGACGGCTGACCCCCGACCACCGCCGAGGGGCGGGCGCCCGGCACCGCGCCGGACGCCCGCCCCTCCGCCTTTACATCTCGGATACTGAGATTTTCGGCCACCTGTCGGGACAACCGCGCGACGGTGCGGGTACCGTTGCAGGGAGTATGCGGCGCTTCGTGGTGATCCTTCGCTGCCGCAGCGGGGCCTGATTATCGGCGGGCCGGCCCGCTGCGGAGGCAGCCCACGGCCCTGAGTCCGATGCCGCGCCGGACCGTGCGAACCACGGCCGCCGGCGGCCCTCACGCCGACCGCTCAGCGAAACGGAGCAACTCCCATGGACAGCACCACCACGCCCGCGGCCCAGCCCGCCGACGACGCCCGCGACGAGGCGGCCCGCGCCCTGCAGATCGCCCTCGACCGCCGCGACAACGGCGGCCACCCCACCCGCTGACCCGCACGGCCCGGCGTTGCCGGGCACCCGCGCGAAGCGGCAGAGTCGGGGCATGACGTCGAGTTCCCGCGCGGCCGCGGAGTCCGCCGAACCGGACGAGGTCGCCGGCGTCCTGCGGGACGTCGGGCGCCTCGGCCCGTACTTCGGGATCCGCACCGACCCGGCGGAAGAGGCCGACCCCACGTGGCGGCCCTTCCCCGAGACCGACCGCGCGCGGCTCGCCGACCTGACCGCCCGGTACGCCGAACGGCTCGGGACGCCCGAACGCCGGGTGGCCGCGTCCGTCCTGTTCCAGGGCCTCGCGTCCCGGCTGTGGTCCCCGGCGGTCGCGGCGGCGGCGCGCGGCGTCGTGCCCGACCTCGCCGGGCTGCACTGGCGGTGGGCGCCCGGCGCGCCCGTCGCCCTGTGGCTCGCCGCGCCCGGCGGGTGGCGCGCCACCGGGACGGACGACGCCGCCCGGCTCGTCCACGACCAGGTCGTCACCCGGACCCTCGCGCCGCTCCGCGACGCCTTCGCGGGCGTCGTCCGGCTCGCCGACGGCCTCGTGTGGGGCAACGCCGCCTCGGCGCTCGCCGGGAGCCTGAACGTCGGCCCGCGCGACCCCGCACGGGCGGCGCTCGTCCGGGCGCTGCTGGCGCTCCCGCCGCTGGACGGCACCGGCGGCTTCGGCCCCGCGGGGTTCGTCCGGCGGAGCTGCTGCCTGTACTACCGGGTGCCGCCCGGCGGCGGCATGTGCGGCGACTGCGCGCTGATCAGGCGCTGACCGCCCGGCAAGGCCCGGAGTGCCCGGAATGCGAGACGGAAGCCCATGCAGTGAGACGTTTGCAGTAGAGTGCGCGCATGGCATCCCGCAGCATCCGTCTGGCCGTCATCCCCGGTGACGGGATCGGCCCCGAGGTGGTCGCCGAAGGACTGAAGGTCCTCGAGGCGGTCGCGCCGTCCGGCGGCCTGACGTTCGAGCAGACCACCTACGACCTGGGCGCCGCCCGCTGGCACCGGACGGGCGAGACGCTGCCCGACTCGGTCCTCGGCGAGCTGCGCGAGCAGGAGGTCATCCTTCTCGGCGCCGTCGGCGACCCCAGCGTGCCGAGCGGCGTGCTGGAGCGCGGGCTCCTGCTGCGGACCCGGTTCGAGCTCGACCACTACGTCAACCTGCGGCCGGTCAAGCTGTTCCCGGGCGTCACGACCCCGCTCGCGGGCGTCACCCCGGACGACATCGACATGATCGTCGTCCGCGAGGGCACCGAGGGCCCGTACACGGGCGTCGGCGGCGTCCTGCGCAAGGGCACCCGGCACGAGGTCGCGACGCAGGAGAGCGTCAACACCGCCCACGGCGTCGAGCGGGTGATCCGGTACGCGTTCGAGGTCGCCGCGTCGCGCCCGCGCAAGCACCTGACGCTCGTCCACAAGGACAACGTCCTGACCTTCGCCGGTGACCTCTACCAGCGCACGCTCAAGCGCGTCGGCGAGGAGTACCCGCAGGTCACGACCGCGTACACGCACGTCGACGCGGCCACGATGTTCTTCGTGAACGACCCGGGCCGGTTCGACGTCGTCGTCACCGACAACCTGTTCGGCGACATCATCACCGACATCGGCGCCGCCATCGCGGGCGGCATCGGCCTCGCCGCGTCCGGCAACGTCAACCCGGACCGGACGGCCCCGTCGATGTTCGAGCCCGTGCACGGCAGCGCCCCCGACATCGCGGGGCAGGGCAAGGCCGACCCGACCGCCACGATCCTGTCGGTCGCGATGCTGCTCGACCACGTCGGTGCCGGCGACGCCGCGCGCCGGGTCGAGCGGGCGGTGTCGGACGACCTGGCCGAGCGCGGCGCGCTCGGCGCCCGGTCGACCGCGCAGATCGGCGACGCGATCGCCAAGCGAGTATCCGGCTAGGGGCGCGCCTCTCTGCCGGACCAGGGATACTCCGGGCGTGCCGTGCGGCGCGCCCGGTTTTCCGTGTGCGCCGTTACCGAGGAGTCACCTCCACGAAGTACGACAATAAGGACTAAAGACGCCTATGCGGCGATGGGGCCGCACCGGCGATCCGCGAGAGGACAACCGCGATGAGCAGCAACCTGGACTTCGAGATCACGCTCACCGACCGGCCCGCGTCGGCCGCCGAGCGCGAACGCGTCCTGGCCGACCCGGGCTTCGGGCGGTACTTCACCGACCACATGGTCACGATCCGCTACTCCGCGGACCGCGGCTGGTACGACGCGAAGCTCGAACCGTACGGGCCGATCCCGATGGACCCGGCGTGCCAGGTGTTCCACTACGCGCAAGAGCTCTTCGAGGGCCTCAAGGCGTACAAGCAGCCGGACGGCTCGATCGTCACGTTCCGCCCCTACATGAACGCCGCGCGGATGAACCGGTCCGCCAAGCGGATGGCGATGCCGCAGATCCCGGACGACCTGTTCGTCCGGGCCTGCGAGATCCTCGTCGACACCGACCGCGAGTGGGTGCCGGACACCGAGGGGCACAGCCTCTACCTGCGCCCGTTCATGTTCGCCACCACCCGCGCCCTCGGCGTCAACAACCCGGCCAGCGAGTTCCTGTTCATGGTCATCGCCTCGCCGTCCGGGCTGTACTACCCGCGCGGCATCAAGCCCGTCTCGGTGTGGCTCTCGCGGGACTACACCCGCGCCGCGCCCGGCGGCACCGGCGAGGCGAAGTTCGGCGGCAACTACGCGGCGTCCTTCGCCGGGCAGGCCGAGGCCGTCCAGCAGGGCTGCGACCAGGTCGTCTGGCTCGACGCGGTGGAGCACCGCTGGGTCGAGGAGGTCGGCTCGATGAACCTCATGTTCGTCTACGGCTCCGGCTCGGACGCGCGCATCCTCACGCCCGCGCTCACCGGCACCCTGCTCGCCGGCATCACCCGCGACTCCATGCTCAAGCTCGCGCCCGACCTCGGCATCCAGGTCGAGGAAGGCAAGATCAGCATCGAGGAGTGGCAGGCGGGCTGCGAATCCGGCGAGATCACCGAGGTGTTCGGCTGCGGCACCGCCGCGATCATCAGCCCCGTCGGGCACGTCAAGGGCCGCGACCGCGAGTGGACGATCGGCGACGGCGAACCCGGCGAGATCTCGATGCGGCTCCGCGAGGAGCTCATCGGCATCCAGTACGGCACCCGCCCCGACCCCTACGGCTGGGTCCACGAGATTTCTGCGGCGACCTCGGCGTCAGGCCGCTAGGCGGCCTTCCTTCAACGGTCGCCGCGTGCGATTGCTGCATCGCTCCGACTCGCCCAGGGGCTCGCTGCGCGATCAGGTTCTCGCTTCGCTCGAACCTGCCTTCGGACGCAATCGCAGTGTTTCCGGTCCGCTCTGGTTGGGGGGATGGCTGAGGTGGTGCGGATTTTGGTGTCGTGACGTGAGGGGGCGGGGGTCGTCCTCGCCCCCTTGCGTTGCGGAATTCTGGGCGGCTGTCTCGGGATGTGGGATCGCGTTCTCAGCATTGGGTCGGATGTGGCACACTGGGTCGCATCATGCGCCACAGCCTCGTGATTATCGGCTGGCGCGCCGGCATCTGACGGGACATCGCCGGCGCGCAGACCTCTCACGTCCGTGAGGGGTCTTTTTTGTGTCCTGGCGCCGATCCGCCCATATCTGGGGGTTTCCGAAACCATGCAAGGTGACGCTTTCCACGTCTACGACACCACCCTGCGCGACGGCTCGCAGCAGGAGGGGCTCAACCTCTCCGTGGCCGACAAGCTCGCCATCGCGCGGCACCTGGACGACCTGGGCATCGGCTTCATCGAGGGCGGCTGGCCGGGCGCCAACCCCAAGGACACCGAATTCTTCAGGCGGGCTCGGACCGAGCTGGACCTGAAGCACGCGCGGCTCACCGCGTTCGGCGCGACCCGCCGGGCCGGGGTGAAGGCGGCCGACGACCCGCAGGTCGCCGCGCTGCGCGAATCCGGCGCGTCCGTCGTGACCCTGGTCGCCAAGAGTCACGACAGGCACGTCGAGCTGGCCCTCCGCACCAGCCTGGAGGAGAACCTCGCGATGATCCGCGACACGGTCTCCCACCTGCGTGCGGAGGGCCAACGCGTCTTCCTGGACGCCGAGCACTTCTTCGACGGCTACAAGGCGAACCGCGCGTACGCGCTGGAGGCCGTCCGCACCGCCGCCGAGGCCGGCGCGGACGTCGTCGCGCTGTGCGACACCAACGGCGGCATGCTGCCGGACGAACTCGCCGACGTCGTGCACGACGTGGTGTCCCTCGGCGTGCGGGTCGGCATCCACTGCCACGACGACTCGGGCTGCGCGGTCGCGAACTCGCTCGCCGCCGTGAAGGCCGGCGCGACGCACGTCCAGGGGTGCGCCAACGGGTACGGCGAGCGCAGCGGCAACGCGAACCTGTTCACCCTCGTCGGGAACCTGCAGCTCAAGCGGGGGATGAACCTCGTGCGGGACGACCAGCTCGCCGAGATGACGCGGATCGCGCACGCGGTGTCCGAGGTCACGAACGTGACGCCGAGCTCGCAGCAGCCCTACGTGGGCCTGTCGGCGTTCGCGCACAAGGCGGGGCTGCACGCGTCCGCCGTCAAGGTCGACCCGGACCTGTACCAGCACATCGACCCGGCGGCCGTCGGCAACGACATGCGGATGCTCGTCTCCAGCATGGCCGGGCGCGCCTCGGTCGAGCTGAAGGGCCGCGAGCTGGGCTACGACCTGTCCGGCGACAAGGCGAAGGCCGTCGTCGACCGGGTGAAGGAGCTGGAGTCGACCGGGTACACCTTCGAGGCCGCCGACGCGTCCTTCGAGCTGCTGCTGCGCGAGGAGCTGACGGGCGTCCGGCAGCGGCACTTCGAGGTCGAGTCGTGGCGGTCGATCGTGGAGCGCCGTCCGGACGGCTCCATGATCAGCGAGGCGACGGTGAAGCTGCACGCCAAGGGCGAGCGGATCATCGCGACCGGCGAGGGCAACGGCCCCGTCAACGCTCTCGACAACGCCCTGCGCATCGCGCTCGAGCGGCTGTACCCGGAGCTGGCGCGGCTGGAGCTCGTCGACTACAAGGTCCGCATCCTGGAGGGCGCCCACGGCACCGACGCCCGCACCCGGGTGCTGATCGAGTCGGGCGACGGCACCCGCGAGTGGGGCACGGTCGGCGTCGAGGACAACGTCATCGCCGCGTCCTGGCAGGCCCTCGAGGAGGCCGTCACCTACTGCCTGCTGCACGCGGGCCACGAGGTCGGCTGAATCGGCGCCGCGGGAGTCGGGGATGATCGGGGCATGAGCACCGACGTCACCGACAACACCGCCGAGCAGCGCTACGACATCACCGTGGACGGCGCCCCCGCCGGCTTCGCCGAGTACGAACCGGGGGAGGGCGTCGTCATGTTCACGCACACCGAGGTCGACCCGGCCTTCAAGGGGCAGGGCGTCGGCGGCGCGCTGGCCAGGGGAGCCCTCGACGACGTGCGCGCGAAGGGCCTGCGCGTCGTCCCGCTCTGCCCGTTCATCAAGGGGTGGATCGAGAAGCACCCCGACTACCAGGACCTCGTGGCCCGCTGACGGACCCGGCGGCGTCCGCCCGACCGGGCCGGACGCCGCCGCCCGTTCAGGAGTCGGCGGGCTTCGGGGCGGCGCTCTGGACGACCTCGAAGCTCCACAGTTCGGCGCCCGCGGCGGCCGGGCCGCCGTGGCCGTGCCCGTGGCCGTGGCCGGCGGGGCGGTCCTTCGCGGCCTCGGCGTGGCCGCGCTGGAACGCCTGGCTCTGCGTCCAGCGCTGGAAGTCCTCCTCGCTGCGCCACTTCGTGTACACCAGGTACCGGTCCTGGCCCTCGACGGGGCGCAGCAGCTCGAAGCCCTCGAACCCCTCGGCCGACTCCACCAGGCCGGCCCGGCCGGCGAACCGGCGCTCGATCTCCTCGCGCATCTCCGGGTTCACGGTCAAAACGTTGATCTTCACGACGGACAACGCGGGTCTCCTTCGGCTCGGGTGCTTGCTCCTCCTGCATCGTCCTACATGGCCTGAGGCCACGACGTCCCGCCCTCCAGGGTGAGCCACGCCGACAGCCGCGCCTCCTTCACCCGGACCCGGACGCGCGAGTACCGGCCGGGGTCGACGAGGCCCGGGCCCGAGCGGATCACCGAGTCGTAGACGAAGTCGGACGCCACGAATGCCAGGTCCGCGCCCGTCTCGGCGACCCGGCGCTTCACCGCCGGGGCGTCCACGAGCCGCCGGGCGGTGATGATCGAGATGCCGGAGACGCCGCGGTCGCCGCGCTGCACCGGTCCGACGTGCAGCGCCGCGCGGAGCTGCAGCCGCGTCGCGTCCGCCGCGCGCCGGTTGTGCCGCCGCAGCGACGCCGCGAGGTGCGCGAGCATCGGGTCCACGACCCGCTCGGTCGGGGTGGTCGGCGGGACCACGATCAGCGCGCCGTCCCCGCGGTCCTCCTGGTAGAGCAGGGAGAAGTCGATGCCGGACGCCGCGAACGCCGCGTCCAGCCGCTCGTACATCGCCTCCACGACCACGCGCCGGTCGGCGTCGGTGCGCCGCGGCGAGCTGAACCCCGTGATGTCGGTGACGAGCACCGAGCAGTTGCCGTTCGTCCAGTCCGGCGGGGCGGGCCCCCGGTCCTCGGTCTGCCGCCGGTACACCTGCCGCTCGAGGACGGCCCGGGCCCGCGGGTGCTCGGTCAGGAACCCGGCGAACGCCTCCGCCGGGACCCGCAGCGCCGCCACGTCGCCCTCCGCGGTCACCGTGGCGGACCGGTCCCGGACGAGCAGCGCCGCGCGCTCGCCGACCAGTTCGCCCGGCCCGCGGAACGCCACGATCCGCTGGTCGATCCCGTCCCGCACCCACACGCGCGTCCAGCCGTCGAGGATCACGATGACCTCGTGGGCGGGCCCGCCCTCCTCGCACAGCACGTCCTCCTTGCCGTAGACGTGCCCGCGCGCGCTCTCGAGCAGCGTGCGGCGCTCGTCCTGCGACAGCGCGCCCCAGAACGTCGTCTCGGCGTAGCGGCCCCCGGCGAGCTCCAGGGGCCGCGGGACGGGCACGACGCCGGCGCCCGGCGCCGGCGCGGGTTCCGGCGCCCCGGCCCGCAGGTACTGGACGACCGCGTTCGTCAGGGCGGCCGCCGGCAGCGACAGGAACGCCAGGACGCCCGCGACCGCCGCGCCGGACGAGCCGTCCAGCCCGTATCCCAGCACGGCCCCGAACAGCGTCACGGGCGCGGTCACCTGCGCGCTCAGCAGCCCGGGGCCCGCGCGTCCCCCGTTTCGTCGAGTCCTCACGATGCTTCCTTCCCCAAGGAAGGTCCGGCCCGCTCCCGCCGGCTCCTCGGCACTCGTCGGATCCCCACGTCCCCACGCACAGGCTAGAACCGGATACAGGGATTCGCCATATCTTTGATGCACATAAGGCGGTGAATGTTGGCTAACCTGATGGCGACAATGTGACGAAGAGGAGAGCCGCCAGGTTTCCGTGCCGCCGGGACAGGGCAAATCCACCTGTACACCCTTTTCCGGGGCAGGGGACGGCTGGCCGAGGGCTGCACATCGGCCTGACGGCGTCCGGCCGGGCCCCCGGCGTCGGACGGAGCCGCCACTCGCTCTCCGGATTGGAGATGAGCAGCCCATGACCAACGCTCGAGCCGACGAGAACGCCCCCCAGGTCCGCGCGGAGGCGGTTCCGCAGGGCGAGCGCGTCACGATCAACCTCACCGGCAAGGCCGTCCAGGCGCTGCAGCGGCTCCAGGAGATGACCGGCTACAACAAGACCGACTGCATCAACCGGGCGCTGATCATCTCTGCCGAGATCGAGCGGATGTCGCGGGAGCCGGGCGCCGTCTACTGGCGCGAGACCCCCGACAGCGACCTGATGCTGGTCCGCTTCGTCTGACCGCCGCCTCCCACCCGGGAAGCCCGCTCAGGGACGCTGCGGCTCCGGGACGGCCTCGTGGATGCGCGGCGCGGCGGGCGCCGGGCCGATCGGCTTCTCGAACACCGCGCCCGACGGCGACCGGTCGCTCGTCGTCCGGGTCCCGATGTGCTGGAACCCCTGCTCCTTGTAGTAGCCGTGCAGGTCGGCGTTGTCCGACCATACGTCGATCCGGATGAGCTCCGCGGTCGGCAGCATCGACCGTCCCTTCCGGCCGGCCCAGTCGATCAGTTCGGCGCCCAGCCCGGCGCCCGCGTGCCCGCGCTCGATGACGAGCCGGTGCAGGTAGACGGCGTCGATCTCGCGCTCGCGGGCGGTCCAGAGCTCCTCGTGGCCGATCAGCCTGATGGTCACGGTGCCGATGGGATCGATGGGGTCCGCGCCGGGGGCCTCCTCGAACAGCAGCCAGGTCTCGGCGTTCAGCAGCCCCTCGTACACCCGTTTGCGGCGGTCGTCCGGATTCGGCCAAGGCCGGTTCCACTGGCGCGTCGCGGGCTTCTCCGCCCGGAGCCATGCCGCGGCCCCGTCGATGAGCCCGAGGACGACGTCGAGTTCGTCCGTGCGGGCGAGGCGGATGCGGTAGCTGGGAAGTGGGATCCGGCGGCGTTGACGGGTCCCGGTGTCGGTGTCCACGTGCTGCTGCGCTCCGAGAGTGAAGCGCCCCCGCGGCCCGGGCCCGCCGGGAGCCGGAGGCTGCCGCGGGCGGCGGGACACGGGAGGCGTGCGGTTGGTTGCGGGGTGCCGGCCGGGCCGGTCCGCGCGGCGCGTCAGCCGTCGTCGTCGTCCGGTGACACGGCGCGCGAGCCTCCCTGACCGGGTCGCAGGAGGACGTCCTCGGGAACGTCTCCTGCGTTGTAGTGCAGGCGGGTGCGGTCCGCGGGCCAGACCGTCACGGTGAGACGGAAGGCCCGGCCGTTCTCCGAGTACGCCGTTCGGACGGTCTCGAAGACGACGTCGGCGGCGGAGTCGCCGAGGCTGAAGAAGTACTTCTCGTTCTCGTCCGGCACGCGCGCCCGGATCTCGTCGTGGAAGCCGACCTCGGTGTAGCCGAGGGTCTCCTTCAGGTAGGCGACCGCGCCCTCGGGGATGTTGCGCGGCTTGAGCAGCCGGGACGCCCCCGCGGTCGCGAACTCCAGCGGATAGAAGGACGTCTGCATCGCCCACGGGCGCCCGTCGAGGTGGAGCAGCTGGTGCCGGGAGATGAACTCGGTCTCCTCGTCCGTCTGCAGGTACCAGGAGATCAGCTGCGACCCTTCCTGGACCTCCACCTTGACGGGCGAGACGGTCACCTTCCGGCCCGCCGGGATGAACGCGTCCCGGTTGTACCACTCGCCGTCCCCGCCGCCGGGCGCCAGGCCCAGCGCGGCGGCGGACAGCGTGACGTGGTCGGCCTGCGGGCGGTCGACGACGAACGTGCCCTTGCCCTGCTCGGAGATGACGGCGCCCTGCCGCTGCAGCCAGGACAGCGCCTCGCGGACGGTGTTGCGCGCGACGCCGTACTGCTGTTCGAGGTCCTTCTCCGGCGGCAGCCGCCGCCGTCCGGCGGTTCCGTCGCCCGGCGCGAGATCGCCGCGCTCGATGCGCTGGAGCAGGTCTTCGGCGACGTCGCGCCACCGCGGAGGCGTCGTGCGGGCCATGGTTCCGCTCCTTCCGACCTGTCCGCCTGCCGACGTCCGGTCCGAACCGGACATCAGGTACCGAACAAGCTGTTCCCCGCCAACATGTTTGCAACCTCTAGAAAGGGTAACACTGTTGATGAGATACTTGTTGGTACAAGTCAACGAGATGAAATCTCGGACAAGCGTAGCAGGCGGCGGTGTCCCCGATGAGGCACCTCCCGGATGCGCGGAGAAGGAGGACAGCATGGCCGTCGGCTACTTGTGGGTGCTCGTGCCGACGCTGCTGTTCGTGGCCATCGCGCTCTACATCGTGTTCGCCGGGTGGACCAGCAGGAACGTGGTCTTCCGCGGCGGCGGCTCCTCGCGCACGGCGCCGCTGGTCAACGTGGTGCGCCGGGACGAGCGCGAACCGGAGCGCACCGCGGCGTGACCGCCCGTCGAGGCGGGCGGGCCGCTCGGCCGAAGGAGAGTTCACAGTGGAAGAGAGCCGGTTCGGTGAGCTGCCGACCGCGCGGGCGCACCCGCGACTGGTTCTGACGCCGGTGCGGGAGGCGGCGCCGCCGATCGCCGAAGCGTTCCCCGGGTCGGCCGTCGGCGTCGTCCGTCCACTGCGCGCCGTGCTGCCGGCGGCGGAACGGCGTTCCCGGAATTGGAGTTCGATCAGGGGAAAGGGACTTCCCGCCGCTTCGCGCGCGATACGCGAAAGGCGGGCCCTGGGAGTGTCGGTCGTGGTGTGCCCGGTGGTGGGGGCGACCGTGGTCATCGCGCCGAGAATTGTCGCCGCCGCGCGGCGATGGACGTCCCGCCGCTCGGCCCCGACGGGGACCGGCGGGCGGGGCGCGGCCCGGTAGGGGAGGGGGCGGGCGCCCTGGGTCGAGGCGCCCGCCGCCGGGTCGCGGACCACGGAGAACGACGGAACGGAAAGGAGGTCCGGGGGCGAGGGGGTTGATTTGTGCTGCCCACCGAGGGATATTTAGGTCACCAAACGGGACAAATCGGATTCCATCTCCCATACTTCGAATGAAGTCAAACAGAGAGGGAGCCCCAGTGACCGGCGACATTCGACCCCTGCCTCACCCGGACCCCTTCGTCGACGTCACCCGCGGATACATCACGGCGGTCGCCGACGAACTCGCGGCCGGTGGCGTGCGGCTCGCCGACGTCTGGCTCGACCCGTGCAGCCCCCGGGACGCGACGTTCGTCCTCGGGGCGCAGGCCCTCGTCTGGAACGAGACCGACGGCTTCGTGCTCGGCGACTTCGTCTCCGGCGCGCAGGGCGTGCGCACGGTGCTGCGCGACCCCGTCCGGCTCGGCGGCGGAGTGCTGGCCGACCCCCGCGAGGTCGCCGGACGCCTGGCCGACCCCGCCGGCGGCGCCCCCGTCCCGCTGCGCTCCTACGCCGACGGGCACGACGGTTTCGAGGACGCGCTCGCACGCTACGACGACCGCTGAGTCCGGCCCGCCGCGCCCGCCGCCGCGCCCGACTTTCCGCTGGTATCGGCGTTGGGGAGGAGGAGTTCCGGCGAAATCGGGGAAATCGGTGGCGGATTTCGGGCGGGACGGTCACCATAGGGCGAGCGCGGCACGCGCGGCGTTCCCGCATGCCGTCCCCACCCCCCGAACACCGGAGTGATCGTATGTCTGTCCGCCCCTGGAACCCCGAGGAGCTCGGGCGTCCGACGGACGGAGGCCGGGTCGACGTGGCCTTCGGGCTGGGCCGGGTGTACGAGCTCGAGGGCGACCTCGAGCGGGCCGCGGGCTGGTACCGGCGGGCGGCCGAGTCCGGGCACGCCGGCGCGCCGCTGCGGCTCGGCGCCGTGCTGGGGCGGCTGGCCGACGCCCGCTCCGCCGACGCGTCCGACGCGTCCGACGAGTCCGCCGAGGACCTGCTCGCCGAGGCGACGCGCTGGCTGAGCGGCGTGCAGGCCGCCACCACGCCGGACGCCATCGAGCTGATCACCGACATGCTGAACCGGCACCAGCGGCAGGCCGCGCGGCGGGGACTGGAACCCACCGCGACGGGCTGAACCGCCCACCGGGGACGAACCTCGCCGCCGTCCCGGCCGTCGGACTCCATGAGACCGACGACGGGAGAGCGACCGATGAGCGGCGACCCGACCCCGCGGCGAGAGCGCCGGTCCGTGCCCCCGGACCACACGGCCACCACCGAGTCCGCCGCCCCCGGCCCGGACCCGAACACCACCGCCCCCGACCCGCCCGCCACCGACCTGGACGACGCCGACCTGGACGACGCCGCGCCGGATCCGAACGCCACCGACCCCGACCCGCCCGCCGCCCCGGACAACAGCGCGCCGGATGACACCGGGCCGGGCGACACCGGGCCGGGCGACACCGGGCCGGGCGACACCGGGCCGGGCGACACCGGGCCGGGCGACACGGCCCCGGACGAGCGCGGCCCGCGCGAGCCCGAGGACGTGCGGGTCGCGCCGCTGCACGTTCCGCCCGCCCGGCGCGGACGGTCCGGCACCGCCGAACTCCCCGACCCGGAGACCCCCTCCGCCCCGTCGGCGCACCCAAACGGCCCAAGCGGCCTGACCAGCGCGAACAGTGCGAACAGCACTGACGGCCCCACCGGCTCGAACGGGCCGAACGGCCCGAACGGGCCGAGTGGCGCGAACAGCGGGAAAGGCGCAAATGGCCTCCAAGGCGGGAAAGTCGGGGGCGCTGGGGGCGGGAACGTGCGGGGTGTGGCGTTCGCGCTGGGGGTCGGTGTGCTCGTGGTCGCCGTGGCCCTCGGGGCGGTGTTCGTCCTCGGCGATGGTGGGGAGCCGAGCGCCGCGCCGGCCGCGACGCGCGCGGTGACGCCCGGGGCCGCGACGCCCGAGGGGACGGCCGGTGGCGCGGCGCCCGCGCCGACGTCCGTCCCGACGTCCGTGCAGCCGTCCACGCCATCCGCCGGGGCGTCCACCGGGGCGTCCACCGGGGCGTCCACCGGGGCGTCCACCGGGGCGTCCGGCGGGCCCGTCGCCGGTGCGGAGCAGCCGCTGCAGGGCGACGGCGTCACGTACCAGGTCGTCGAGGACGGCCCCGGCTACTACGAGGGCTCGTTCGTCGTGACCAACCGCACCGGACGGCCGCTGACGTCGTGGCGGCTGTCGTTCCTGGCGCTCGGTTCGGACGTCCGCAACGTGTGGGGCGGACGGCTGGTGCAGGGCGGCGAGCGGGCGGTGATCGAGAACGCGCCGGGCGCGGCGGCCGTCCCGCCGATGGGGACGGTAACGGTCCGGTTCGGCGCCGCGGGGGAGCCGGTGCCGCCCGCCGAGTGCGTCGTCAACGGCGCGGGGTGCGGCCTCTGACCGGGGTACTAGGCTCTCGACCATGCGTATCGCCAGGTTCTCCACCGACGAGGGCATGTCCTTCGGGGTGGTGGAGGAGAACACCGTCGCCGCCGTCGCGGCGCATCCGTTCGGGGAGCTCACCTTCACCGGGCACCGGTACCCGCTCGCCGACGTCCGGCTGCTGGCCCCGATTCTGCCCAGCAAGGTCATCGCGATCGGCAAGAACTACGCCGAGCACGCGGCGGAGATGGGCGGGGATGCCCCCGACGAGCCGCTGATCTTCGCGAAGCCGTCGACGAGCGTGATCGGGCCGGGCGAGGCGATCGCCTACCCGGAGAAGCTCTCCGAGCGGGTCGACCACGAGGGCGAGCTCGCGCTGGTGATCGGCCGGATGTGCCGGGAGGTGCCGGCGTCCCGGGCCGCCGAGGTGATCCTCGGCTACACCTGCGCGAACGACGTCACGGCCCGCGACCTGCAGGCCAAGGACGGCCAGTGGACGCGCGCGAAGGGGTTCGACACGTTCTGCCCGCTGGGTCCGTGGATCGAGACCGAGGTCGATCCGGCGGACCTGGCGATCAGCACGACCGTCAACGGCGAGGTCCGGCAGAGCGCCCGCACGTCGCAGCTCATCCACGACATCCCCAAGCTCGTCGAGTACGTCAGCCAGGTCATGACGCTGCTGCCGGGGGACGTCATCCTCACCGGCACCCCGGCGGGCGTGGGCCCGCTGGAGGTCGGCGACGAGGTCAGCGTGACCGTCGAGAACGTCGGGACCCTCACCAACCGGGTCATCGCCCGGGACTAGCCCGCCGGATCGCGGAAGGCGTCCGGGGGGACCCGGGCGCCGGTCCGCGGCGTGACGCCGTCCCAGCGCGCCACCTCGGCCTCCGCCCACTCCGCCCAGCGCAGCAGCGCCGCGTCCTGCTCCCGCAGCAGCCGCGCGGTCAGCGCGATCACCGGGAGCCGGTCCGGGTGGGGGCCGCCCTCCTCCGCGTACTCCGCGGTGCGCGCCGCCCGCCGCTCGGCGTCCTCCCGGATGCCCCGCAGGACGGTGCGGAGGCCGTCCAGGTCGCCCTGGTCGGCGAACGCCACCTTCACCAGCGCCTCGAACTCCAGCACCGGACCCGCGCCCGGGTCGCCCAGCCATTCCTCGAGGGCGGCGCGCCCTCGGCATCCAGCAGCACCGGGACGCCGACGGCGCGTTCGACCACCGCCGGCCGGGCCTCGACCACCTGGCGTTCGCCGTCGAGACCCGCGCCGATCTGGACGACTGGCACGCCCGCCTCACCGGGCTCGGCGTCACCTGCTCGCCGGTCGCCGAGACCGCGTTCGGGCCGGTCCTGTGCTTCCGCGACCCGGACGGCGTGCAGCTCGAACTCTTCGCGATGGAGGCGCGCGGGTGACCGTCCGCTAATCGTTTTGGTCCAAGTCCCCGACTCCTGTATTCTCATCGAGGCGCGAGCGACCGGCCCGAAAGGCGGGAAGCCCGCGTACCTCTCTGGGGTATGGTGTAATCGGCAGCACGACTGATTCTGGTTCAGTTAGTCTAGGTTCGAGTCCTGGTACCCCAGCTGCGTCCGCGACAGCGGACAGGCCCCCGTCGTCTAGTGGCCTAGGACGCCGCCCTCTCAAGGCGGTAACGGCGGTTCGAATCCGCTCGGGGGTACACGTTCGCTTCTTCCGGCAACGCGCGGGAGCGGACGGCACGTCAAGCCCCCGTCGTCTAGTGGCCTAGGACGCCGCCCTCTCAAGGCGGTAACGGCGGTTCGAATCCGCTCGGGGGTACTGTCCACGAAACCGCAGACCAACGGTCTGCGGTTTTTTCGCGTTCCCGGCCCGGTGGGCGCCCAGAGAAAAGGATCTTCGGGTGGGGATCCCGAAGCGCGGCGCATACCGCGGGCCCGAGGTCCGGTGAGCGGGAAGCGAACGGCGGCCGGCGGTGCGATCGCCGTATAGAAGAGAAATGACCTCCACGATGAGCGACCGCGACCGGATCATCGAGCGGCTCGCCGAGATGGCCGCCGCCCTCGACCGCCGCGACTGGGACGCCGTCGGCGCGATGTTCGTCCCGTCCGCCACCGGATACGGCCGGACCGGACGGGACGCGATCGTCGCCACGGTCCGCGCGCACCTCGGCGGCTGCGGGCCGTCGCAGCACCTCCTCGGCAACCACCGCGTCGAGATCCGCGGCGACGAGGCGCGCTCGCTGACCTACGCGCGCGTCCACCACCAGGGCAAGGGGGAGGCCGAGGGGCGCGCGTACGAGTGCTTCGGCGAGTACGAGGACCACTGGACCCGGACCCCCGACGGCTGGTGCATGACCTCGCGCACGTTCACGATCTCGCACGACCTCGGCGACTTCGCCGTCCTGCGGCCGGGCTGAGCACCCCGCCACGGAACCGTCATCCGCTGTTCCCCGGCCATGTGGCGAAATGCGCGGACCGGGCGCGGAAAGCCGGTCATGCTGCGGGCATGAAGCGTTCCGGAGGGACGGTGCGCCCGTCCCGTGCAGCCCTCGCCCGCCGCCCGGCCCGCGCCGCCGTGCTGCTCGCCGCCTGCGGCGCCGTCCTGCTGACGCTGACCGCGTGCGGCGAGACCGCGAGCAAGCAGTCCTTCACCGACGAGAACGGCCGCGCCTGCGCCTACGTGCTTATCGAGGAGTCCGACGGCGACAAGGAGGTCGGCGACATCGACTGCGACTTCCCGCCCGGCCACGTCCCGTCCACCTCGCCCACCCCGAGCCCGGCCCCGACCGGGTAGAACGTCCCGGTCAGACCAACGTTTTACCCGGGCGGCGGGGTTCGGGTCGTTTGTCCTTCGGCGGTCGCGGTGAGAGGTGGGATGACGCCGCGCTCCGCCGTGCGGACGACGGGACGGTCCGCACGCCAGGCGGGGAGCGGCCGGCCGAAGCGAGAAGTGGTGACCATGGCCGAGACCAAGACGAAGGACGCGCCGGGTCTGACCGACGACCTCCCCCTCGACCAGTTCAAGGAGGCGGGCCAGGACCTCGCGCGCGCGGTGCTGATGCGGGCGCTGACGTCCGCCAACGACAGGATCCGAGACCTGACCGGACGGCTGAGCGAGAGCGCAGCAGACGGCGGCGGCGTCGGCATGAAGATGGTCGCCGCCGGGGCGAAGGAGATGGCGGAGGGCAAATCGCCGCTCCGCGCGGGGATGAGCGCCGGGATGACCGGCGCGAAGGAGAAGGTCAAGGACGTCGCGAGCGGCCTGACCGGAGGCGACGGCGGTGGCGGCGGGGGAGGTGAGAAAGAGGCCAAGGTCGTCAATATCGTCGAGGAGTTCGACGTCGGGCTGCCGCTGCGCACCACCTACGACCAGTGGACGCGGTTCGGCGACTACCCCTCGTTCACCAGCAAGGTCGAGAGCGTCGAGCAGGAGTCCGACGAGAAGATCAACTGGCGTGCGCAGATCTTCCTCTCGCACCGCAGCTGGAAGTCGACGATCGTCGAGCAGATCCCCGACACGCGCATCGTGTGGAAGTCCGAGGGCGCCAAGGGGTACGTCGACGGCGCCGTGACCTTCGCGGAGCTGACGCCCAACCTGACCCGCGTCCTGCTCGTCGCCGAGTACCACCCGGACGGCTTCTTCGAGAAGACCGCGAACCTGTGGCGCGCGCAGGGGCGCCGGCTGCGCCTCGAGTTCAAGCACATCAAGCGCCACATGATGACCCACGCCGTCCTCGAACAGGACGAGATCGAGGGCTGGCGCGGCGAGATCCGCGACGGCGAGGTCGTCAAGACCCACGAGGACGCCGTCAAGGAGGAGCAGGAAGCCCAGGAGAAGAAGGAACAGGGGCAAGAGCAGGGACAGGAGCAGGAGCAAGGGCAGGAGCAGGAGCAAGGGCAGGAACAGGAGCAAGGGCAGGAACAGGAGCAGGAACAGGAGCAGGACGCCGGGAAGAGCGAAGCGAAGAGCGACGCCGGCTGACCGAGCGCGGACGAGGGGGGACCCATGGCAGACACCACGCCCGACGAGCCGCCGAACGGGCGGGACCGCGAACTGGAGAGGCAACGTGACGACCGTGTGCGCGACGTGCCCGGGCCCGACCCCGACCGCCCGATCGAGCGGCGACCGTCCAAGGGCGGGCCGGACGTCTACCTCAACGTCCCGCAGCTCAAGGTCGAGGAGATCTCCCTCGAGGTCGAGAACCTCGAGGCCCACGTGGCGCTCTCCGCACAGGTCCTCGACATGCTGAGGCTCAACGTCGGCGCCGACGTCGGCCTGGGCGCGGTCAAGCTCGACATCAAGGGCGTGGAGGCGCAGGCGCTCCTGGAGGTCCGGCTCGACGAGGTGGCCGCCATCGTCGACCGCGTCCTCACCACCCTCGACCGGAACCCGCAGCTCCTGGAGCACATCGGCCGTGGCGTGGAGTACATCGGATCCGGCGCCGGACGGGCCGTCGGTGAACTGGGCACGGGGGCCCGCGGCGCCGTTGAAGACGTCGGCAGGGGCGCCGGGTCCGCCGTCAAGGACGTCGGTGAGGGCGCCGGCGGCGCGGTGAAGGACGTCGGCCGAGGTGCCGGTGGCGCGGTCGAAGACGTCGGCAAGGGGGCCGGTGGTGCGGTCCAGGACGTCGGAAAGGGCGCCGGGGGTGCGGTGCAGGACGTCGGCAGGGGCGCCGGGTCCGCCGTCGAGGACGTCGGCGAAGGCGCCGGTGGCGCCGTGCAGGACGTGGGGCGGGGCACCGGAGGTGCCGCCGAGCAGGTCGGCAAGGGCGCCGGGGGTGCGGCCGAGCAGGTCGGTAGCGGCGCCGGAGGCGCCGCGGAGGCGGCCGGTCAGGGTGCCGGTGGTGCGGCGGAGCAGGTCGGCCGAGGGACGGGCGACGCCGCCCGGCAAGCCGGTGAAGGCGCAGGACGGGCCGCGGAAGGGGCCGGGGAAAGCGCCGGGAGTGCGGCCGGCCAGGCCGCCGAGAACGCCGGGGGCGAGCGCCCCGACAGCGGGACGGGCGAACGACCCGAAGGCGAGTCGGGCGATGGGCCGGAGGAGCGGCCACGCGAGGAGTCGGACGAGCCGTCGGACGAGAAGCGGGCAGACGAGGAGAGCAAGGAATCGCGCGGCGAGCCGAGCGACGAGTCAGGTGACGACCGGCCGGACGATCGGAAGTCCGACGACCGGCCCTCGTCCGAAGGCGCCGAAGACGCGGAAGCCGGGAACGGCGAGGACGGCGGGGGTGACGATGCCACGGAGTTGCGGGGGGCCCTCCGGGAGACCGAGGAGTCCCTGCAGGAGCTCGGGCGGACCCTGATGCGCATGTTCTCCAAGCAGTCGAGCCGGTGACGGGGTGACGGACGATGGCCGGTGAGTATCCGGAGGACGACGTCGCGGCGTCGGCGGCGATCCTGTTCAGGGCGACGGTCAAGGCGGACGAGCTGCGCTTCGGCACGGTCCCGGACAGCTCGGTGGAGTTCACCGGGGACGCCGACGCCCGATCGTCGTCGGGAAGCGTCCGCGAGGGCGTTCCGGACGAGGCGCGGCCGGGAACGACCTACCGCGACGTCCGCATCGACTACGCGATCGCGGCGAAGCTCGCGCCGCCCGATCGGCTCGCGCCGCCCGATCGGTGAGCCCGGAGGTGCCATGAAGCAGATCGTCACGCCGATGCTGTCGTACGAGGACGTCCGCGCGGCGCTCGCCTGGCTCGGCGACGCCTTCGGGTTCCGGGAGACCGGCCGGATCACGATGCCGGACGGGACGATCGGGCACGCGGAGATGGAGACCGGGGACGGCGGCGTGATCATGCTCGCGGAGCCGACGCCCGCGTACCGTTCGCCGCGCCGGCACGCCGAGACGTGCGCGGACGCCGCGGCGTGGTCGTCCGTCCCGTACGTGATCGACGGCGTGCACGTGTACGTGTCGGACATCAAGGTGCATTTCGAGCGGGCGCGGCGCGCGGGGGCGACGATCCTCGGGGCGGTCGGCGACGTCGGGGTGGACGGCCGGTACCGTGCGGCCGACCTCGAGGGCCACCGCTGGATGTTCGAGGACGTCGCGGAGGCCTGACGGTTCAGACGCCGGAGCGTTCGGTCACGGCGCGCAGCCGGCGCTCGAGGTGGGCGCGGGCCGCGGCGGGATCGTCGCCGGTGAGGGCGACGAGGGCGATGCCCGCGGTGATGATGACGTCGGCGAGTTCGTCGCGGACGTCGTCCCTGGTGCCGTGGACGCCCTTGCGCGGGTTCTGCCCGGTGACGCCGATGTACGCCTGGACGGCCTCGCCGTACTCCTCGGCGATCTTCAGGACGAGCGTCTGCTCGTCGACGTCGGGGAGGAATCCGGTCCTGAGGCGGGCGAGGTCGTCCCACATGGCGCGTCCAGGTGTGTCGGGGGATGTGACGTCGGCGATGCTAACGGCACGGACCGGCGAGGGTTCCCGGTCGGCCGGTACGATGGTCGGATCATTCGTTTCAGCACGTCAGAGAGCCGCCATGTCGCAGTTGCCGGTCGTCAAGGTCCACGGAAACCGTAATGACATCCTCGTCGTCGACGGTACCCCGGACGAGCTGTTCCCCGGCGGGGAGGCCGCCCGCGCGGTGCGGCGGCTGTGCGACCGCCGGGACGGGCTCGGCGCCGACGGCGTCTACTTCATCGTGGACGGCGGCGACGGCACGGGCCGCGCGTGGTTCTTCAACCCGGACGGCTCGGAGTCGCTGCTGTGCGGCAACGGGATGCGCGGCGCGGGGCGCCTGCTCCTCGACCGCTACGACGCCGGGCGGATCGTGCTGCGGACCGGCCCGTACGACTTCACGGTCCGGGACGCGGGGACGTCGCCGCACGGCGTGCGGCGGACGGCGGTGGAGCTGCCGCCGGTCGACTTCGCGCCCGCCGACCCGATCGTCGCCGGGGCCGCCGAGCCGGTCGTCGACCGGGTGCTCGGCGCCTACCACGCGTCGCTGCCGGTCACGGCGGTCGCGGTGCCGAACGCGCACCTGGTCAGCGTGATTTCCGGCTACCGCGAGGACGAGCTGATCGAGACGGGCCTGCGGGTCGCGGACGCGCGCGGCGACTTCCCGCAGGGCGCGAACGTCAGCTTTATCCTCCCGCTGGACGGGCGGGGCCCGGACGACGTCTACGTGCAGACCTACGAGCGCGGCGCGGGGCTGACGCCGTCCTGCGGGTCGGGCGTGGCGGCGTCGCGCGCGGTGCTGTCCCGGCTCGGCCGCGTCGACCCGGACGTGCCCGTCCTGGTACGGAACCCGGGCGGCCCGGCGCGGTCCTGGCTGCAGGAGGCCGACGGCCGCTGGCAGCCCGTCCTGGAGGGCAACGGCACGATCGTCTTCCGGGCGGAGGTCGACCGGGCGTCCCTGGCCGGCGAGGGCCCGCTGTCGTTCGTGAAGGAGGACGACGAGGCGGAGCTGGCCGCGTTCGACGCCCTCTACCGGGAGAACCGCGAGATCCTCGCCGACGCCGGAGTGAAGCCCACCGCCTGACCGGCGGCCGCGGTCAGCGGCGTGCGGTGGCCAGGTAGGCGGCGAGGACCGCGATCCCGGTGAGCGCCTGGACGGCCAGGTAGGGGCCGATCGCGGGCGGCGGGGCGCTCAGCGCGGCGAGCAGCGGCGCGCAGCCGAGGGCGGCGACGTCGATCCCGGTCACGGCCCAGACGAACGGGCCGGTGGGCACGGAGCCGAACGGCGTGTCGAGGGTCGGCATGGCGTGGTCGACGGGCCGCCGCCGCGCCATCCGCAGCGCCCCCGCCGCCAGCGCGGGCGCCGCCGCCGGGCCGAACGCCCACCACGCCGCGCCGTCCGCGATGCCCGGCCCGGCGAGGGCGAGCGTGAGCCAGGTCCCGCCGAGCAGCGCGGGGAGCACCGCCCGCGCGGCCAGCGCCGCGCGGGGCGCGACGCCGAACAGCCGCGCCAGGCCCGGGTCGTCGGCGTCCCGGCGGGCCCCGGTCGTGCCCGCCGCGGCGGCCGTCACCGCCCCGGCGCCCGCCACGGCCGCGACCAGGGCCGGGCCGGCGCCGGCCGCGACCGCCAGCGCGGGGGCCGCAGCGGACGCGAGCAGCGCGCTCAGCCGGCCCGGACGGCGCGCCAGCCTCCGCCAGTCGATCCAGGCGAGGGCCGCCGGGCGCGCCGCCCACGCGGGCCACGGGCGCGAGCGCAGGGTCCGTCCCCGCCAGTGGGCCTCCTCGGCGATCCACGTCAGCGTGCCCGGATCGAGGACGGCCGCCGCCGTGGCCACGTGTCCCGTGCGGGTGGACGCGTCCAGGATCGAGCGCGCGGGGACGCGGTCGAGCGCCCGCCACGCGAGCCGGAGCAGCAGCGCGCCCGCGGCCGTGCCGGCCGCCGCGAGCGCGAGGCCGGCCGGCGGTGCCGACCCGGCGACGGCGGCGAGCGGCTCGCGGCCGGGCCCGGCGCCGAGCAGCAGCGCGACCACGGCCGCGGCCGCGCTCCCCGCGATCAGCGCCTGCAACGCCGCGTCCCAGGACGGCGACGCCTGGGCGAGCACGGCCGTCGCCGCCCCGCCGACGGTCGCCGCGACGGCCGGCAGCACCGCGGCGGCCGGCGCGGCCGGGGCGTCACCGGGCAGGCCGAGGACCGCGAGCAGCGCGACGCCGAGCACCGCCCCGGCGGCGAGCGCGAGCACCAGCAGGATCACCGCGCTCCGGGCGAGCACGCCGCGGCGGGGGAGCGGCGAGAGCAGCAGCCACCGCGCGTCGGCGGCCGGGAGCGCGACCGGGCCGAACCTGCGGGCCAGCGCGAGGAACCCCGCGTAGGCCAGCGCGATCAGCGCGAGCCCGGCGCCCGCCTCGGAGGGGTCGACGTCCCGCGCGGCGGACGGCAGCACGGAACCGAGGGACCCGCCGAGCAGCGCCGCCGCGAACAGGGCCGCGGCCGCGCGGGTGTACCAGTCCGTCCAGCTCGCGGACGTCCGGCGGTGCGCCCGGAGGTACCCGCGGGCGGTGCGCACGCCGCTCATCCGGGGGCGTCCAGCGTCAGCCGGCGGGTGGCCCAGGCGAGGTCGTCGTCGTGGGTCGCCATCACCAGGGTGCCGCCCGCGACGACGTACGCGACGAAGATCTCCTTGAGCCGGTCGCGGAAGTCGAGGTCGAGGCCGCGTTCCGGCTCGTCCAGCAGGAGCAGCCGGCTCGGCCGGACCAGCCCCATCGCCAGCGACAGCCGCTGCCGCTGCCCGTTCGAGAGCCGCGACGGCGCCTGGTCGTCCCGTCCGGCCAGGTCGAACATCTCCAGCGCCGCGTCGGTGCCGAACCGGGCGTCGCCGTGCACGGCCCGCATCAGGTCGATGTGCTCGCGCACCGACAGCCACGGGTACCAGGCCGGTTCGTCCGCGATGTGGACGACGTCGCGCCAGAACGCGGGCCCGTCCACCGGCGGCCGGCCGAAGACGGCCACCTCCCCGGCGGCGGGCCGCTGCAGGCCCGCCAGGCAGCGCAGCAGTGTCGACTTCCCGGCGCCGTTCGCCCCCATGATCGAGACGAACCCGCCCGGCGGCACGTCGAGGTCGAAGCCGTCCAGAACCCGGACGCCGCCCAGTTCGACCTCGAGGCCGCGGACCGTGATGACCGTTTCCTCCACGCCGGAATCCTACGTGCGGTGCTCTGTCCGCGCTTGCCGCTAGGTTCCCCTGCCATGGTCGAGATTCCGGTCGAGTGGCGCGAGCACCTCCATCCGCGGCGCGGCGGCGTCCCCGGGCCGACGGTCGTCCTCGACGAGGACGCCGCGCGGCGGGCCCGGGAGGCGGAGCGCCGGGCCCGCCCGATCGCCGCGGAGATGGCGGAGCACGAACTCACCGACCCGGCGCTCGGCAAGGCCGTCCGGGCGTGGCCGGACGGCGAACCCGACCCGGCGGGCGCGGCGGCGGTCGCGGCCGTCGCGGTGCGCTACCTCGGCGACGTCGACGCCCCCGCCTTCCTGGACGCCTGGGCGCTCGACCACGGGCTCGCGTTCGCCGCGTGCGCCGTCACGGAGGCGTCGTCCATCGAGGCCGGTCCGGTGCCGCGGCGCGCGACGCTCGATCCGGGCGGCGCCGTCCGGCTCGTCGCCTACGCCGCCACCGGCGACGCGCCCCGCGGGTGGGCCGGCGAGCTCCGGCGGACCACCGACGACGACCCCTTCCCCCTGGGCGCGTGGATCGCCGACGACCGTGCGGTCAAGCGGCTCCGCACGCTGCTGGCGGCCGCGCCCGAGGACGTCTACCGGGAGGCCGTCGCCCGGCTGGCGGCGCACCGCGGCGATCCCCAGCGGCGCCGCACGGCGTCCTACCTCCTGCCGACGGAGACGCACTGGGCGGACGAGGCGTTCGCGGAGGACGCCCGCAGGCAGCCGCTCGGCCAGGACCACGTGCTCGCCTCGATGTCCACGGCTGCGCACACAGCCCGGGTCACCTGGATCTCGGTGACGCCCGCCGTGGTCGGGACGCTGCTCGACGGGCTGGGCGCGGACGCGGTCCCGCTGCTCGACGCCGCGCTGCGGCGCCGTCACCGGCAGGCCGCCGACGAGACCCGCGCGGTCCTGGTGCGCGCGCTGCTGGAGATCCCGGACGAGCGGATCTTCCCCGCCCTGCTCGCCGGCTTCGCCGAGAAGGGCGGGCCCGCCGCGCTGCTGGAGGCGGCCGACCGGTATCCCGCGCACGCCGTCCGGGCGCTGGCGCCGCTCGCGGACGACGGCACGACCGACGGGCTCCGCGTCGCCGGGCTGCTGCGCGGGCTGCTGTACGCCCACCCCGCCCTGGCCGTCCCCGCGGCGGAGAAGCTGGCCCCGCCGCCGCCCGTCCCGGTCACCGACGACGTGCCCGCGCCGCTCGCGGGCAAGGCCGCCCGCAGCGCGAAGACCGACTGGGCCGACCCGGCGCGGCTCCCGCAGATCCGCACCCGCGCCGGCGACCGGGCCCTGCCCGAGGCCGCGACCGGGCGGCTGCTGGGCCTGCTCGCCGCCGGCGCCCCCGAGGTCGCCGACGTCCGCGACCGCTGCGACCGGCACTCGCTGGCCGAGTTCTCCTGGGCGCTGTTCCAGCGCTGGTACGCGTGCGGCGCGCCCACCAAGCACAAGTGGGCGCTGGCGCAGCTCGGCCTCATCGGGGACGACACGACGGTGCGGCGCATCAGCCCGCTGATCAAGCGCTGGCCGGGCGAGGGCGCCGCCGCCCGGGCCGCCGCCGCGCTGGACGTCCTCGCCGGCATCGGCTCCGACGTCGCCCTCACCCACCTGTTCGAGCTGACCCGCCGGGGCAAGTACAAGGGGCTCAAGGCCCGCGCGACGCAGAAGATCGACGAGATCGCCGCCGCGCGCGGCATGACCGCCGAGGCCCTCGCCGACCGCGCCGTCCCGGACTTCGGCCTGGACGACCGGGGCACGCTCGTCCTCGACTACGGCCCCCGCCGCTTCACCGTGACGTTCGACGAGCAGCTCGTCCCCCTCGTCGTCGAACCGGGCGGGAAGGCGCGCAAGAGCGCGCCCAAGCCCGGCCCGAAGGACGACCCGGCGCTCGCCCCCGCCGCGCACGCCCTGTTCACCGGCCTCAAGAAGGACCTGCGGACGATCGCCGGCCAGGAGATCAAGCGCCTCGAGACCGCGATGGTCGAGCGGCGGAGCTGGACGCCCGACGACTTCCGCGCCCTGTTCGTCTCCCACCCGCTGCTCGGGCACATCACCCGCCGGCTCGTGTGGATCACCGACGACGGCACCGCCTTCCGCGTCGCCGAGGACCGCACCTACGCCGACGTCCGCGACGACCCGTTCGTCCCCGCGCCCGGCGCCCGCGTCGGCATCGCCCACCCGGTCCTGCTGGACGATCTCGACGCCTGGGTCGAACTGTTCGCCGACTACGAGATCCTGCAGCCCTTCGACCAGCTCGGACGTCCCGTCCACCGGCTCACGGACGCCGAACGGGCCGCGCGCGCCCTCGCCCGGGTGGAGGGCCTCGTGCTGCCCTACGGCAAGGCGAAGGGGCACTCGCAGGGCCGCTGGGCGGCGCCGACCGCCGACGGCGACTTCTCGGACGCCTGGATCGCCCGCCGCGACCCCGCGGGCCTGTACGTCGTCGCGAACCTGACCCCGGGCCTGGACGCGTACATGTACGGCGAGGGGCAGGACCAGAAGATCCGCGCCCTGTGGGCGGGCCCCGCCCCGGCGCCCGAGCCGGCGAACGCCGTCCCCCTCGGCGACGTCGACCCGGTCACGATGAGCGAGGCCGTCCACGACCTGACCCGCAGCGCCTCCTGAGCCGTCGCGGGCCGCGATCGGCGGCCCGGACGGGCGGGTGCGGCGCCCGGCCCCGCCCGTCCGGGACGGGCGGCTAGCCGGGTAGCGTGCGGGCGGCGCGGAGGGCGGCGCGCAGGGTGGCGGGGGGCAGGAGCAGGACGGGTCCGTCGGGGTCCTCGCTGTCACGGACGCCGACGGCGCCGGGGAGCGCGGCCAGTTCGACGCAGTTGCCGTTCGCGCCGCTGTGGGAACTCTTTCGCCAGGTCACGCCGCTCAGGTCCATGATCCGTGCCTGCCCTTCCGGGGGTGTCGGGGGACGGGTCGTGAACATGAACTTCCCTCAGGACACGTGTTCATGCAGGCGGAGAGCCGTGTTCTCGCGCGGATTTCCCCCGGGCGGGGGAGCGGGCTCCCTCCGGCGGGTGGCGAAGGCGACCAGGTCCGGTTGCGATCTTCGAGGCGGAGCGGGCGCCCGGCCCGCCCGACCGGAGGACCGCCGATGACCGCTCTGACCGATCCGCCCGCCACCACCGGACGGCTGCGCGCCGCGGTGCGGGCCGCGCACGCCCCGGCCGCCGGAGTCCCGCGCTGGGCGCGGATCGCGGCGCTCGCCGTCCCGCTCGCCGTGCTGCCGTCCGGCCTCTGGCGCCTCCCGATCGCGTTCGGCTACGACCACGGGATGGGCGTCGAGGCCGGGATCGCCGAGCGCGGGTACGTCGTCCTGCTGTCGATCGTCTCGGAGCTGCTCGCGTTCACCGCCGTGGGGCTCGTCGCCACCTGGGGGGAGCGGTTTCCCCGCTGGATCCCGCTCGTGGGCGGGCGGAACGTGCCGCCGATGGCCGCCGTCGTCCCCGGATTCCTCGGCGCGGCCGTCCTGACGGTGCTGTGGACGCACGCGTTCGTGGGGCAGTTCACCGACGTCACCATCCGGGGCGAGCCGCTGCCCGCGACCTTCCCCTCCAAGCAGGGCGCCTGGGAGGCCGCGATCTTCTACGCGTGCTACACGCCGCTCCTCCTGTGGGGGCCGCTGCTCGCCGCCGTCACGTACGCCTACCACCGCCGCCGCCGGTCCGAACGCCCGTGACCGTCCGGGAGCAGAGCGGCCGCCTTTCATTTGACTCCAGCCTCAATTGAATATAGTTCTTACTCCATGGAAAACGCAGGGAGGCGCCCGTACCGCATGGGCGCCCGTGCCGCGGCGATGGAGGCCACGCGGACGCGGATCACGGACGCCGCGATGCGGCTGTGGACGCTGCACTGGTACGACGACGTGACGCTGCAGCACATCGCGGACGAGGCGGGCGTGTCGGTGCAGACCGTCGTCAACCACTTCGACGGCAAGGACGGGCTCATCGAGGCCGTCGCCGACCTCGTGGCGTCGCAGACGGCGGTCGTCCGGCGGGCCCCCACGGGCGACGTGGAGGCGATCGTCGCCGTGCTGTTCGACGATTACGAGCGGCACGGCGACGCCAACGTGCGGTGGACCGCCCAGATCGACCGGGTGCCCGCGATCGCCCGCGCCGCCGCGCACGCGCGCGTCCAGCACCGGGCGTGGCTGGAGGAGGTCTTCGCCGACCGCCTGCCGGCCGGCGGCCCCGACCGCGAGCACGCGCTGGCCCTGCACTACGCCGCCACGGACGTCTACCTGTGGAAGCTGTGGCGGCGCGACCTCGGGTTGTCGCGCCGGGACGCCGAACGGGCCATGCGGGACCTGGTGACCTCGATCGACCCGCGAAAGGGAGACGATGGGTAAGACTTTCCTGTTCGCCCTGTGGGCGGGCGGCGGCGCCGTGCCGCCCGCCCTCTCGATCGTCCGCGCGCTGCGCGACCGGGGCCACGGCGTCCGGGTGCTGGCCGACCGGTCGCTGCACGACGGGGTCGCGGCCGCCGGCGGCGAGCCGATCGCCTGGACGACCGCGCCCCAGGGCGACACGTCCGACCCGGCCACGGACGTCATCAAGGACTTCGAGACCCGCACCCCGCTGGGCGAGTTCGCGCGGCTGCGGGACCGCATCGTCTGCGGCCCCGCGGCCGACTACGCCCGCGACACGCTCGCCGAGCTGCGCGCCCGTCCCGCCGACGTGCTGGTCGCCGAGTACGTCCTGCTCGGGGCGCTCACCGCCGGTGAGGCCGCCGGCGTACCGGTGGCCTCGCTCGTCACGACGATCTACCCGCTGCCCGCTCCGGGGGCGCCGCCGTTCGGCCCGGCGTTCGCGCCCGCCACCGGCGCGCTCGGCCGCGCCCGGGACCGGCTCGCGGGCGGGCTGATGGTCAAGCCGTGGGCGAAGGGGCTGCCCGCGCTCAACGCCGCCCGCGCCGCGAGCGGCCTCGCGCCCGTCGACTCGGTCGTCGACGCGTTCGGCCGCGTCGACCGGTGCCTCGTCCTGTCCCCGCGCGCGCTGGACTACCCCGGGCGGCGCTTCCCCGCCAACGTCCGCCACGTCGGCCCGCGGCTCGACGACCCCGCCTGGGCGGGCGCCGAGCCGGAACTGCCGCCGGGCGACGCGCCGCTGGCGCTCGTCAGCCTGAGCTCGTCCTTCATGAACCAGCGGCGGCCGCTCGAGCGCATCGCCGAGGCCCTCGGCACCCTGCCGGTGCGGGGCCTGCTGACGACCGGGCCCGCGGTGGACCCGCGGACGATCCGCGCACCCGGCAACGTCCTGGTGGTCGGGACGGCGCCGCACGGCCCGGTGCTCCGCCAGGCCGCGGTGACGATCACCCACGCGGGACACGGGACGGCCGTCAAGTCGCTGGCCGCCGGCGTTCCGCTGGTGTGCATTCCGCAGGGACGCGACCAGAACGAGGTCGCGCGGCACGTCCAGCACACCGGCGCGGGGATCACCGTGCGCAAGAACGCCTCGCCCCGCGCGATCGCCCGCGCGGTCGGCCGCGTCCTCGACGACCCGGCCTTCCGGCGCGCGGCCGAGCGCATGGCCGCCGAGATCGCCGCCGAGACGGCCGCCGACGGGGCGGTCGCCGAGATCGAGTCCCTCGCCCTGCGGACGTCCGCCTCCTCGGCCGGCTACGCCCCGTAGTCGTTCACCATCAGCGCGGTCACGGCGACCACGATCACGACGAGGAGGGACCCGACGATCCACGCCGTCGCGAGCACGTCGGGGTTCGCCTGGGCGCCCGGATCCCGCCGCTGCGCGGCGTAGGCCCTGGCCAGCCGGCCGCGCACCGGGAGAAGCGCGACCGGGATCGACACGAACGCGACGCTGTACAGGAACAGGATCCGGTCCCCGGAGTCCGGCCGCAGAAGGCTCACCCACAGGACGACCGCGGCGAACAGCGGCGTCAGGATGTGGAAGAGCTTCATGCTCGGCCGGGTCTCCCGCTCCAGCCGCTCCCGCGCCTCCTCCGGCATCCGCATCCCGGTGACGAACACGTGCATGCCCACCATGAAGGACGCCGTCGCCACGATCGCGATCAGCGCCCAGCCCGCCTCGGAAATCGAGAACAACATGTGCTTCCGTCCCCCGCCGCTCCGGCGGACGATCCTAGCGCCCGGCGCGTGTCCTTGGCTGACGAGGAAGGATGTGGTCAACTCTAGTCGTTGAGCGTTCGAGACGGGGAGGACCTGATGCTGAACGACACGGGGGCCGGAGGCGTCGCGCCGGGGGCGGCGCTCGCCGAGAAGGTCGAATGGCTCATCCGCAACCAGTGGCCCGCCTCCGCCGAACCCCCGCGCAACAACGTCGAGACCGCGGCCGCGATCGCCCGCGCCACCGGCGAGGACATCTCCTCCACCACCGTGTGGAAGCTCCGCACCGGACGGCAGGAGAACCCCCAGCTGAAGACGCTCACCGCGCTCGCCACCTTCTTCGGCGTGCCGATCGGCTACTTCGGCTTCCCGGTCGAGGCCGCCCCCATCGAGGAGGACCTCACGTTCAAGGCGCTGCGGCGCGAGGTCGAGCACGGCACCATCCCCGCCGAGGTGCTGCGCGCGCTGGTCGACCTCTCGGACGACGCACGCTGGGTCGTCCACGAGATGATCCTCGCCGCCGCCACAGCCGACCGCCGCCGCCCCACCCCCTGACCCCACCCGCCCGGACGCACCTCAGCGGCGCGGCCTCCGACCGGTTCGGCGGCTGAGGGAACGGCGCACGACGGGAGCCATCGCGAGGGCCCCGGCCGCCGCGGCACCCGCCAGAAGTCCCCAGGGCCGGCGGCGCGCCCGTTCGGGCGGCGGAACGGGAGCCCGACCGTACTCCTCGTCCAGGATCTGATGGAAGCGGCGGGCCCGCCTGGTCTCCGAGGTGCTCAGGCGGACCTGTCGAGCCTCCTCCCAGAAGGCGCGTCCGGGACGGCCGCTGAACATCTCGCGGGAGATCGCGCGCAATCTCCCCTCGGGCAGGGCCTTGGTCTCGAAGGACATCTGCCACTCGGAGACGATCATGTTGATGTACATGAGCTGACGTCGCGCTCTGCGGTCCTCGCCGTCCGGCACCGGCCCCCACGCCTCGTCCAGATCCGGGTCGTCCATCGCCATCTTGAGCAACTCGGCGATCGCGACGCGGCGCGCCTCCTCGCGGGCGATCTTCGTTTCCCGCGCCTGGAATATGAGGGTGGCGACGATGCCGACCAGCGCGAAGGCGGCCACGAGCGCGGAAGCGGCACCGTACGTCTGGCCGATGAAGCTCAGCCGTTCCCAACGTGAGGTGGGGCCGTCGAATGCGCGCAGGAACCAGGGAGAAACGCCGATGAGGCCGATCACCACAATGGCGAGCAGGGCCACGTTGATTTTCGCGACCCTGCGCCGGTCGAAACGAACGGAAGGCATCTGAGAACGATAGTTCACACGGCCGGTGCCGGGAGCGGAGCCACTTCCCTTTCGAAGAAGTCCAGCAAAGGCTCACCCTTATCGTACAGGTGCGCGATCTCCATCGCCGCCGTGCGGATCACATGCGGCGCGGTGATGCGTTTGGCTCCGCAAGGCGTCCAATCCGGGTCGTACCGGACCTGGTAGAGGACGCGTTTGCCGATGACCACCAGCTCGGGCAGCGGGCCGCCGGACTCCAGTTCGGAGAGTTCGGCCGCCGGGAGCACGGCCAGGTCGAAGCCTTCCTCCGCCAGCATCCGCAGCGCGTACAGCTCCCATTGAACGTAGGGGGTGAGGGGACGCTCGACCACGCGGACGCGCCGGATCTTCACGCCGCGCCGCTTGTTGAGCCGAGCCTCCGTGCGCACGGCGTCCCGATCGTCCTCCAGAAGGTTCAGGGAGCGCCGCCAGTTCCCGGACGTGAACGCCTGCCAGCTGGGATCGTTCAACTCGCGGAAGAATTGGGACCGTTCGAGCTTCCAGATCACGTCGCCCAGATCTTCGATCTGACGGGCGAAATCCTGGTGATAGGCCGCGTGGTCGAGCGCGTCGCCCGCGATCTCGGGAATCCGGTTAAGCATCTCGGATGTCCGGCTTCGCGGCCGCAAGCAGGCGCCCGGAAATGACCACGAGACGTTCGTCCGAGCCGATGCTGACTCCGGGCGGGAGCCGATCACGGTAAGCGCCGGTGGCGTCACGTCCGATGACGGCGATGTCGCCGTTGTCCAGTTCCCAGATCTCAGGACAGTCCTGGGTCGTGCGGCTGTCTCCCACCTCGGCGGCCGTCTTGCCCAGCCTCCGATGGAACCCCGCGCCGTGATCGGCTTCCCATGGCCTGGTCACGATGTCGCTCACTTCCAGTCGCCTGATCCAATGGAAAGTTTCTCACCCGCGCTTCGGGGCGACAAGCCCTGTCCAAATGGTCCAATCGAGGCCAAGTCGTGAGCATAAGATCGAATTAAGTGGCTACTTACCGTGTGCGGGGATATCTTGATCGGAACTTTGTGCTGGTCAGGTGGTCATGTCGATTGATCGCCCCTTGCCCGCCTCGCTTGATCCTTGGGATTGGATCGGTGGCCGCGAACGGGCAGGGTCCTCATCCGGCCAGGCCGTGACGCTCGGCCGCGCGGCTCCCGCTTCGGAGGAACCGCCGGACCCGTGGATGCGGTCTGTGCGACACCTATATGTCGGCCGGGGGGCGGGCCTTGTGGGGTGTGCTGGTCGGGTTGTTGGTGGTCAGGGGTGTTCGGTGGATGGCGCTTCGCGGGCTTCGGGGGCGGCGATGTCGTTGCCGCAGGCGGGGCAGCGCCAGTGCGGGCGGTCCGGCCACACTACGCAGCCGCCGAGGGCGACCTCGCCGCGTTCGGCCTTCTCGAAGAGGTCCGGGCCGGGCAGGCCGTAGACGATCGGGACGGGCGTGCCGCCGCACTGCGGGCAGGTGGGGGTGTTGCTCGACTCTGCGGTCATGGCGTCCCGTCCGGTGTTCGCGCTCTTCTTGACTTTTCCACTGGGACGATGCGGCGGGACGGTCGGTTCACGGTAGGTCGGTGCGCCACAGGGTGGGCGTCGTGCCGTTCGTTCCGGTCGCGAGGAGTTCGTCGCCGAGGGCGGTCAGTCCGGTGAGCCGCTGGGCGCCGTCCCCGTTCAGGCCGTTCCCCTCGGGCCGCCGCACCTGCCAGGTCCTGCCGTCGGGCGACGTCCAGAGCGCGACGTCCGAGGTGCCCGCCGGAGTGCCCGTCAGGACGAACCCGGTGTTCGTCGCGAGCGACGCGGTGATCGACGCGGCCTCGAGGGTGCTGAGCGCCCACGTCCTGCCGCCGTCCGCCGAGACCCCGACGAGGTCGCCGTCGCCCGTCGCGACGAGCGTGTCCCCGCGCGCGACGACCTTCGTGAGGGCGCCCGCGGCCTGCGGGACCTGCACGGGCGTCCATGCTTTCCCGTCCGCGGACGTCCAGGCGGCCGGGACGTTCGCCGCGCCCTCGCCGACGGCGGCGTAGCCCGACTTCGTGGCGACGACGTCGCGCATGCGGCCGTCGCCGAGGTCGCCGGTGCCCTCGGTCCAGGAGGCGAGGTCGGCGGAATGCCAGACGACGGGCGCGCCGTCGGCCGCGCCGACGACCACGTACCCCGCCGCGCCGTGCGCCGCGCCCGACAGTTCGGCCTTGCCGGCCTTCGGTGCGGTCGCCGGGTTCCAGGCGGTGCCGTCGGCGGACGTGACCAGCAGCGGGACTCCGGGGCCGCCGCCCGCGGCGACCCAGCCCTGCGGGCCGTGAGCCGCGTCGGCGAGGCGCTGCACGCCCGGGCCGCCGAGGCCGCCGCCGCCCGCGCGCGTCCACGACGCGCCGTCCCGCGTGTGCCACACCGCCGCGTCGCCCGCGCCGCTGCCGATGGCGAGGGTCGTCCCGCCGGCGGAGACCAGGCGGGTCAGGGTCCGGTCGGGGGTGACGGCGCCGGGGACGGCGAGCAGGTCGATGTCGTCGTGCCGCGCGCCGGGCGCCGTGAGGTACGCGCCGTTGTCCTGCGTGCCCGCCACCAGCACGCCCTTGGGCAGCGCGGCCGCCGTCGTCGCGGCCTTGCCGCCGCCCGTGTCGAGCCGCTCCACCGACTCCCACTGCACGCCGTCGTCGCTGCGCTGCACGGCGAGGCGCCCGTCGGTGAGCGGGACCAGCGCGGTCAGGCCCTCGGACGTGCCGTTCAGCGCGGCGAGCCGGTCGTAGGTGCGGCGGTCGATGGTGCTCGCGCGGGTCCAGCCCACGCCGTCCGCCGACCGGTAGAACACGGCGCGGCGCCGGTCGCCGTTCCTGCCCTCGCGCGCCGCGAAGAACCCGCCGGGCCCGTTCGTCAGCGCCACGACCGGCCCGTACGAGCCGTCCGAGTCCGGCACCTCGGCCCGCGTCCACGTGGCGCCGTTGTCGGCGGACCGCCACAGCTCGCCCTTCTCGGTGCGGACCACCACCGCGCCGCCGACGGCCGCCACGCTCGCCGGCGGCCCCTTGAGGGAGGTCGCGGCGCGCTGCCAGACGGCCCCGTCGGCGGACGTCCACAGTATCGGCCGTCCGTCGTGGCCGGTGCCCGCGGCGGCGAAGCCGGTCTGCGCGGCGGTGAGGGAGGCGATCTCGTCGCCCCGCTGGAAGCCCTGCGGGGCCGAACGGTGCGTCCACGTCCGGCCGTCGGCGCTCGTCCACACGGCCACACCCGCCGGCCCGGTGCCGAGCGCCGCCCACGCCTTGCCGGACGCCGCGACGACGTTCGGGACGTCGAACGGGCTCGCCGCGCCCTCCCGCTTCACCTCCGCGACGCTCCACTGCTCCGCGCCGTCGGTCGACACGAGGATCTGGCCGCGCGGGCGGTCGACGGTCTCGCTCCCGACCGTCACCGCCGTCTCCCCGGCGACCGCGACGCCCGTGATGGCCTGCTCGTGCCCGTCGTAGAGGGCGGCCTGCACGGCGAACACGCCGCTCGCGTCGGCCGCGCCGTCGGCGCCCGGCCCCGAACCCACGCCCGGGACGCCGTCGCCCTTCAACAGGTACGCGACGCCTCCCGCCACCAGCGTGGCGACGGCCGCGACCGCGATCCCCGACCGCAGGCCGGGCCGGAAGACGCGCTGCCCCGCCGGCCCCGGAGGCGTCGGCATGCTCTGCGGACGATCGAACGCCGCGGGCGCCGCCTCGGGCGCCTCCCGACCCGGCGCGGGCGCCTCGCGCACACGCGCCCGGTCCTGGGCGCCCTGCGGCGCGGGCTGCGGCGCGGCCTGTGGCTTCGCGCCCAGCCACGGAACGTTCCCCGACGCCGGCTGCGGCGCCGTGAACCGCGCGGGCGCCGCCTGCTCGCCCGTCCGGACGACCCACTGCGGCCCCGTCCCGGACGGCGCCGGATCAACGCGCGTGGCCGCCGCATCGTCCCGTCCCGGCACGCCCGGATTCGCCGGAGGCCCGCCCGGAGCCTGCTGCGGCCCCGTCGGCCCCCCATCCGGCCTCCCCTGGACGGACGCAGGCCGGTTCGCGCCCGGCGCAGCGGGCTGCGCCGTCTCTGCCGGCGGAGTGGGGCCGGGCGCGGCCGGCGCCGGCCGCGGTGGCGCGGACGCCGGTGCGGCGGGCGCGGTCCGGTTCGCGGGTGGTGCGACGGGTTGCGCCGCCCCTGCGGCGGGCGCGGCCTCGGCGGTGGCGGACGGTGCCGGGCGCGGTGGCGCGGGCGCTTTGGTCGCGGGCTGCGCCGTCTCTGCGTCCGGCGCGGGGCCCGGGGCGGGCGGCGTTGGGCGCGGCGGTGCGGGGGCTTGTGCGGCGGGCGCGGCCCGGTGGGCGGGTGGTGCGACGGGTTGCGTCGTCTCCGCGACCGGCGTGGCCTCGACGGTGGTCGGTGCCGGGCGCGGCGGCGCGGAAGCCGGCGTGGGGGCAGGCGGACCCGCAGCAGGCTCGGGCTTGTTCGCGGGAGGTGCGGCGGGTGCCTTGCGCAGCGATGCCGGTTGCGCTGCTTCCGCGACCGGCGTGGGGTCCGGGGCGGACGGTGCCGGGCGCGGCGGCGCGGGCGGTGTGGTGGGTCTTTCGCGGTGTGGTGGCGCAGGCATCCCCGCAGCGGACTCGGGCTCGGTTGCGGGAGGTGCGGCGGGTGCTATGCGTGGCGGTGCCGGGCGCGGCGGCGCGGGGGCGGGTCGGTTTTCGGGGGGTGCGGTGGGGTGCGTCTCCCCGGCCTGCATGGGTGCGGGCGAAGGTGGGTCCACGCGTGTGGTGGTCGCGGCTTCCGGGGGCGGCTGGGTGGGGGCCGCGGCGTCCATGACCGGGGGGCCCTGGGTGGCCGGTGGGAGGGGGTTGGGGCGGGTGGGGGCCGTGCCGCGTGGTGGGGCGGACGGGGGGCGTGGGGGTGCGGCGCGGCCGGGGGAGGTGCGCCAGCTCGCGACCAGCTTGTCGTCCTCGGTGCCGTCGGTAACGCGGCCCCAGCTCGGCGGTGGGGCGTCGGAGGGACGCCCGTCGTCATTCGTGCTCACGTTCGCCCCCCTTGCGATGGCACAAAAGCGAAGTGTACGGAAACTCGGTCAAGCGTAGGAAGTGCCCTGCGTCCCCGCGCATGTTTTCGCGGCGGCCGATCAGGTACATGGTCCCGTACCGGCGCCGGAACGGGAGGGACGATGGCTCCGTACGTCGCGCTCCTGTCGCTGGCGGGGCTCGCGGGCGCCGTCGTCGCGGCCGTGTACGCGGTGTCCGCGCTGGTGGCGCCGCGGATGGTCGAGAGCGGGCCGTTCCTGTCCGGGGGAGCGCCGCGGGAGCACGCGGTGTCGCGGTACCACGTGCGCTGGTACACGGTGTCGATGCTGTTCCTCGCCTTCGACATGGAGATGGTGTTCATGTACCCGTGGGCGCTGGTCGTCGCGTCGGTGGGCGTGAAGGCGGTCGTGGAGATGTTCCTGTTCCTCGCGCTGCTGCTCGTCGGGGTCATGTACGCGTGGCGGGAGGGGGCGTTGCGATGGGCGTGACGGAAGTGTCGCGGAAAAATTCGACGCCTTTCTCGCCCGTTTCGCCGGTCGGGGTTCTTGACAGCGCGCGAAATGGAATGTCGCCGTGGACGTGACCCGATGGTTGCGGGGGTATGCGACGCCGTGCCCGTTCGTGGTGTCGGCGGCGGACGGGACGGGCGTGCGGCTGGACGTCGAGGCGGAGCTGCGGGCGCGCGGGTGGCGGCGGGCGGTGTCGCCGGGGGAGACGGGGCTGCTCGTGGTGTGCGGGAATCCGGGGCCGGAGCTGGAGCGGGCCATCGACCGGGTGTGGCGGTCCATGCCGGCGCCGCGGCGGCGGGCGGCGGGGCTGGACGGGGTGGACGCGGGGCCCGGCGGGACGCCGGACGCCGGGGACGTCGGCATGGCGGAGCGGGGCGACGACCGGGACGGGCTGCGGCTCGACGTCCTGCACGTGCCGCTCGGGCCCGTGCTGCCGGACTGGCCCGCGGGCGTGCGGCTCGACGTGGCGTTGCAGGGCGACGTCGTCCGGGAGGCGGAGGTGACGGTGGTGGAGTCGGCGCCGTCGTTCTGGGGGGACGGACGGGCGCCGCGGCGGCTGGACGGGGTGGCGCGGCTGCTGCGGGTAGCGGGGTGGGGTGCGGCGGCGGAGCGCGCGGAGGTGCTGCGGGACGCGGCGCTGCGGGGGGAGGACGGGCTCGCGGCGGGGTTCGCGGGATTCCGGCGGCGGGTCGGGCGCTCGTGGACGCTGCGGTGGATGACGCGGGGCGTCGGGGTCGCGGACGGCGTCGACGTGCACGGCCGGTTGGGCGCGTGGCTCGACGAGATCGGCGCGGTGTTCGGCGGCGCGGACCCGGGGCCCTCGCGGCCGGCGTCGGTGGACGTGCTGCCGGGGCTGGTCGCGGGGGAGGAACTGGGGCGGGCGCGGCTGATCGTCGCGAGCGTGGACGTCGATGGCTGAGGTCGCGGTGCTGGGGGTGCTGGCGGTGGCGGCGGCCTCGCTGGACGCGGTGTTCGGCGGGCGGTCGTGGGACGCGCCGCTGCGGGAGGCCGCGCGCCTCCTGGCGACCGCGCGGCGGACGACCGTCCGGTCGGACGTGCTGCTGATGCGGGCGGGCGTGGTGGTGCTGCCGGTCGCGGTGGCGGTCGCGGCGGCGGTGGTGCCGGTCGGTGACCGGGCGGTCGGGGTGCCGGTGGGCGTGGTGTGGTTCAACGCGATGGAGGTCGTGGCGTGGGCGTCGGTGTGGCTGGTGGGGTGGGGGACGAACTCGGCGTTCGCGCTCGTGGGCGGCTACCGGTTCCTCGCGCAGGGGCTCGCGTACGAGCTGCCGCACATGTTCGCGCTGGTCACGGTGGCGCTGGCGGCGCACTCGCTGGACTTCCGGGAGATCGCGGCGGCGCAGGACGGCCTGTGGTTCGGCGTCTGGATGCCGGTGGCGTTCGCCGTGTACCTGGTGTCGGCGCTGGCGATGACGTTCTGGGGGCCGTTCGGGCATCCGGTGGGCGACGACGTGGCCGGGGGCGCGGTGCTGGAGCTGTCGGGGGCGGATCGGCTGGTGTTCTTCGCGGGACGGTACGGGCTGCTCGCGGTCGCGGCGGCGGCGTCGGTGCCGCTGTTCCTCGGGGGCGGCGCGGGGCCCGTCCTGCCGGGGTGGGCGTGGTCGGTGCTGAAGGCGGCGGCGGTGCTGGCGCTGCTGGTGTGGACGCGGCGGCGGCTGCCGGTGCTGCGGATGGAGCGGTTCATGACAGCGGCGTGGACGGTGCTGATCCCGGCCGTGCTGCTGCAGATGCTCGTCGTGGGGATCGTGGTGGTCTGAATGGTGTGGGTCCTGGGCGCCGCGGCGGTGGTCTTCGGCGTCGCGGTGTTCGCGGTGGCCTCGATGGCGCGGGCGACGTTCGCGCTGCTGGCGTCGTTCCTGTGCACGGGCGGCCTGCTGATGCTGGCGGGCCTGCACTACCTGGGCGTCCTCGTGGTGCTCATGATGATCATGGAGATGCTGGTGATGGCGGTCTTCATGGTCATGTACATGATGAACCCGGCCGGGCTGATGCCGATGTCGATGCTGCACAACCGGCGGGGCGCCGCGGCGATCGCGGGGACGGCCTTCGCGGCGATGGTCGCGGGGATCTTCGCGATCCGGTGGCCGGAGCGGGCGGGACGTCCGCCGGACGATCCCGCGGTCGCGCTCGGGGAGGCGATCATGGGCTCGAAGATGCTGGTCATGATGGTGATCGGGGTCGCCATCCTGGCCACCATGATCGCGACGGTGGTGCTGGCGACGCGGTCGGGGCGGTACGGCGATGACGCTTGAGGCCTTCCTGACGGTGGCGGCGGCGCTGTTCTGCGTCGGGCTGTACGGGGCGCTGTCGCAGCAGTCGATCGTGATGCTGATGATGGGCATCGAGCTGATGGTCAACGGGGTGCTGGTCGCGGCGGGCGGGTTCTGGTACGCGGTGCGCCCGGCGGTGGACGGGCAGGTGCTGGTGCTCGTCGCGATCACGGTGATGGCGCTGGAGATGGCGGTGGGGTTCGCCGTGGTGACCGCGCTGTTCCGGGCGCGGGACGCGGACCTGACCGACGACGCGGGGGACCTGCGGGGATGATCGCCGCCGTCTGCGGGACGCCGCTGCTGGCCGGGGCGCTGCTGCTGGTCGCGGGCCGCCGGGCCGACCGGGTCGCGCCGGCGGCGGGCGTCGCGGTCGCGGCCGCCGTCCTCGCGCTCGCGGTGGCGGCGGCGGTGGCGAGGCCGGCGGCGCGGTTCGCGGTGCTGCCGGGGGCGCCGGGCGGGCTCGCGGTGGACGGGCTGTCGGCCGCGATGGTCGTGACGGTCGCGGCGGTCGTCCTGCTGATCCTGCTGTACGCGGCGGCGGAGCGGTTCGGCGCCCGCTTCTTCGGGCTGATGCTGGTGTTCGCGGGCGCGATGCTCGTCACGGTCACGGCCTCTGACCTGCTGCTGTTGCTGATGGGCTGGGAGGTCATGGGCGCGATGTCGTACGCGCTCATCGGCTACCGCTGGACGGACGACGGCGTCGTGCGCTCGGCGGACGTCGCGTTCGTCACCACACGCGCCGCCGACACGGGCCTTTACCTGGCGGCCGGGTTCGCGCTGGCGGGGACGGGCTCTCTGAGCTTGGCGGGACTGGAGGCGGCGCGTTCGCCCTGGCTCGACCTCATCGCCGCGGGCGTCGTCGTGGCGGCGCTGGGCAAGTCGGCGCAGCTTCCGTTCTCGTTCTGGCTGTCGCGGGCGATGGCGGGCCCGAGCGCGGTCTCCGCGCTGCTGCACTCGGCGACGATGGTCGCGGCGGGGGGCTACCTGCTGCTGCGGCTGCACCCGCTCCTGGCGGCGAGCGGGTGGGCCGACGCGGTGGTGTGCTGGGCGGGGGCGCTCACGGCGCTGGTGCTGGGCGTCGTCGCGCTGGCGCAGCGCGATCTCAAGCAGCTGCTCGCCGCTTCGACGTGCTCGCAGATCGGGTTCGTCGTGCTGGCGGCCGGGGCCGCGGCCGTGGCGGGCGGCGCGCTGCACCTGGTGGCGCACGCGGCGGTGAAGAGCCTGCTGTTCCTGTGCGCGGGCGTGTGGCTCGCACGCGCCGGCACGCAGCGGATGGACGACCTGGGCGGGGCCGCGAGGACGTTCCGGTGGGTCGGCGTGACGTTCGCCCTGGGGGCGTTCGCGCTCGCCGGGGTGCCGCCCCTGTCGCTGTGGTTCACGAAGGACGCCGTGCTGGCGGCGGCGCTCGACCGGTCGCCCGGCCTGTTCGCGGTGGGGCTGGCGGCGTCGGTCGTGGCCGCCGGGTACGCGGCGAAGGCGCTGGTCGCGGTGTGGGCGCGCGGGGGAGGAGGGCGCGCGGGCGTGCCCGTCCTGCAGAAGGTGCCGCTGGCGGTGCTGGCCGCCGCCGCGTGCGTCGCGGGGTTCGCGGTGCCGTTCGGCGGCTGGTGGGAGGTGCGGCCCCGCCCGTCCGCGTGGGAACTCGGGTTGTCGGGCGTCCTCGCGGTGGCGGTGGTCGTCGCGGTGGCCGAGGGGCGGCGGGTGCGGGTGCCCGCGTGGGGCCTGCACTGGCTGTACCTGGAGCGGGCGGCGCACGCGGGCGTCGTCCGTCCGGTGCTCGCCCTCGCCCGGGGGCTCGCCCGGTTCGACGACCGCGTGGTGGACGGGACGGTCACGGCGATCGCGCGCGGGGGCCGCCGGGTCGCGGACTTCGCGGGACGGGACGCCGAGCCGCGGTTGGACGGCGTGGTCGCGGCCATCGGGCGCGGCGCGCGCGCACTGGGCGCGCTGGCGCGGCGCCCACAGACCGGGCAGGTCCACATGTACTACGCGCAGGCGGCGGCGATGCTCGCGGTGCTCGTCCTGATCGCGATCCTGGCGGGGTGACCGGGTGCTCACGCTGGTGATCTTCCTGCCGCTCGCCGCCGCGCTGCTGCTGCCGGCCGTCCCGCGCCGGGCCGTGCCGTGGACGTGGGTCGCGGTCGGCCTCGCGAATCTCGGGCTGATCGCCGGGATGTGGGCCGCGCACGGCACGCGCGACGGGACGTCCTACGAGACGAACGTGCGGTGGATCCCGTCCGTCGGGGCCGGGTACCACGTCGGCGCGGACGGCCTGTCGCTGCCGCTCCTGACGCTCACCGCGCTGCTGTTCGCGGCGTGCGCGGTGTACTCGGTGCGGCAGGAGCGCCGGGGGCGGGCGTTCGCGATGCTGTTCCTGTTCCTGGAGACGGTCTGCCTGGGCGTCTTCGCGGCCCTCGACCTGCTGCTCTTCTTCGTCTTCTTCGACCTGTCCATCGTCGGGATGTACTTCGTCATCCTGGTGTGGGGGCACGCCGGCGGGGCCGCGCGGTCGGCGCTGAAGTTCTTCCTCTACACGTTCCTCGGCTCGCTGTTCCTGCTGCTGGGGTTCATCGGCCTCTACCTGGGCGCCGACCCGCACACGTTCGACATGGTGGAGCTGACCCGGAACCCGCCCCTGGAGGACGCGCCCGCGCTCGCCGGGCTCACGCTGCTCGCGCTGGGCGTCGGGCTCGGGATCAAGACGCCGGTCGTCCCGTTCCACACGTGGCTGCCGCCCGCGCACACCGACGCGCCCGCGCCCGGCTCGGCGATCCTCGCCGGGGTCATGCTGAAGATGGGCGCGTACGGGCTCGTCCGGATCGCGATGCCGATGCTGCCCGACGCGTGGCGCCGGTACGCCCTGGCCGTCCTGGTCGTCGGGCTCGTGTCGGTGCTGTACGGGGCGCTGGTCGCGCTCGCGCAGGACGACATCAAGCGGCTCGTCGCGTACACGTCGGTCAACCACATGGGCTACGTCGTGCTGGCGCTCGGCGCCGCCGGGTACGCGGGCGGGACGGACGGCGGCGGCGCGCGGCGGCTCGCGGTGACCGGGGCGGTCACGCAGATGGTGAGCCACGGGCTGATCACGGGCGCGCTGTTCCTGCTGTGCGGCGTCCTGCACGCGCGCGCCGGAAGCTACGACCTGCGGCGGTTCGGCGGCGTCGCGCGGGCCGCGCCGGTGTTCGCCGGGACGCTCGCCGTCGCGGCGTTCGCGTCCCTCGGGCTGCCCGGGTTCTCCGGGTTCGTCGCCGAGTTCCAGATCTTCGCCGGGACGATCGGGACGGGCGCCGCCGCGACCGCCGTCACGGGCGCGCTCGCGGTCCTCGGCATCGTCGTCACGGCCGGGCTGTTCCTGCGGGTGCTGCACCGGCTGCTGCTCGGCGGCCCCGGCGAGCTGACCGGGCGGGTCGGCGACCTGCGGCGGCGGGAGGCGGCGGCGATCGTCCCGCTGCTCGCGCTGTCGGTGCTCGTCGGGGTCCTGCCGGGGCCGCTGCTGGACACGATCGAGCCGCTGTCGGCCGCCGTGACCGGGTGGGTCGCGCGGTGACGATGAACGAAAACCCGGCCGACCTCGCGCCGGAGCTGTGCCTGCTCCTCGCGGCCGTCCTCGGCCTGGCCGGCGGGATGTTCCTGCCCCGGACGGGCCAGTGGCGGGTCGCCGCGCTCGGCGCGCTGGGCGCGCTCGCCGGGCTGGTCGCGGCGGGCGTCGCCGCGACGCGCCCCGAGCTCACGGCGTTCGGGTCGTTCGCGGTGGACCCGGTCACGCACGTGACGCGGATCGTCGTGCTCGCGTCCGTCCCGCCCGTCCTGGCGCTCGCGGCGGGGCCGGTGCGCGGGCATCCGCGCGAGAGCGAGCACTACGTGCTGATGCTGCTGTCCGCCCTCGGGACGATCATGCTGGGCGGCGCGACGGACCTGCTCGTGGTCGTGGCCGCCTACCTGCTGGCGAGCATCCCCGCCTACGCGCTCGCCGGGTTCGGGAAGGACGCGCCCGGCACCGAGGCGGCGCTGAAGTACTACCTGATGGGCGCGTTCCTCGGCGTGCTCATGCTCGCGGGCGTCACGCTGCTGTCCGGCGTCGCCGGCGGGACGGCGTACGCGCAGCTCAGGACGGGGCTGGCGGGCGCGCCGGACGCGGCCGTCGCGGCGGGCGTCGTCGCCCTGCTCGCCGGGCTGCTGTTCAAGGCGGGCGCCGTCCCCGGCCACTTCTGGGTGCCGGACGTCGCGCAGGGCGCGCCCCCGGCCGTCGCCGCGTTCGTCACGACCGTCCCCAAGATCGGCGCGTTCGCCGCGCTGTACCGGTTCGGCGCGGACGCGCTCCCGGACGGCGCGGCCGGGTGGCCCGTGCTCGTCGCGGTGATCGCCGCCGCCGCGATGACGCTCGGGAACCTCGCCGCGTTCGGGCAGCGCAACGTGCGGCGGCTGCTCGCCTACTCGACCGTGAGCCAGGCCGGGTACCTGCTCGTGCCGGTCGCGGCGGCGGGCCGCACCGACCTCGCCGAACCCGCCGTGCTGTTCTACCTCGCCGCCTACGCGGTGACGAACGCCGGCGCGTTCGCGGTCGTCCTCGCCGCCGGACGGGACGACCTGCGCGGCTACACCGGGCTCCTGCGGGCCGCGCCGGTCACCGGGCTCGCGCTCGCGGTGTGCCTGCTCGGGTTCGTCGGGACGCCGCCGACCGCCGTGTTCGCCGCGAAGGTGCTCATGTTCGGCGCCGCGATCGACGGCGGGCTCGGCTGGCTCGCGGTCGTCGCGGCGGTCAACACGGTCGCGTCCGTCTTCTACTACCTCCGCTGGATCGTCCCGATGTGCCGCGCGCCGGACGGCCCGTTCCGCCCGGCGCGCGGCGCGGCGCTCGTCGCCGCCGGCGCCGCCGCGTGCTCGCTGCTGCTCGGGGCCGGCGCGGGCGTCGCGCTGGCCCTCTGACCGTCGACCGGAGTGGAGCGCCAGCGGAGCGGAGGTCGGCGGTCAGAGGGCCCTGCGGGGGTGTGGGGGTCGCCCCCCACAATGAACAGCCCGACCTCGCGGAACGCTCAGGCCAGCCGCTCCAGGACGGTGATCTCGCGGGACGCGAGCCGGGCGAGGCAGTCGCCGACGACCAGCTCCTGGAAGTGGGTGCTGGCGCGGTGCGCGGCGAACGCGTCGGCGTCCACGTACTCCTCGATGATGACGAAGCGGCGCGGGTCCTCGGAGTCCACGTGCGCCACGTACGAGAGGTTGCCCGGTTCCTCCCGGGACGGCGGGGTCATCCGGCGGACGATGTCGGCGACGGCGGCCTCCTCGCCGTCCCGAGCGGTCCACACGGCTTGCACTATGTAGCTCATGACCTGGCACTTTAAGGGGGCGGCCGGAGAAAGCGGGCATCGAGGTGTGTCGGTTGACACACCGGATGTTCACCTCGTAACCTCCGAGCGTTCGACAGGCACAGACGAAGACATCCCTGTCAGTGGTCTTCGTGCTGTGCCTTTTCGTTCTGCCGACCGCTGGCAAGGGCCACCACCCCCTGAAAGGCGGCGGGCATGAACGACGCCCCACCGAGCACGACGGTCATCCGCAACGCGGGTGACGTTGCCGGCCTCATCGACACGCTCAAGGCCATGCGCGGCCGGACCAACTGGATCTGGTTCCTCGCGCTGGCCGGGCTCTTCCTGGACGCCTACTCCAACGCGGCGCTCGGCGCCGGGCTGTCCACGATGGTCGACCAGCTCGAACTGTCCCCGACCCAGGTCAGCGTGCTGACCGCGATGGCCCCCGCGATCGCGATCGTGTCGAACCCGTTCGGCGGCTGGCTCGCCGCCCGGATCGGCCGGCTCAAGCCGCTGCTGATGACCAAGGTGATCTTCGGGGTCGGCGCGCTGCTGACCGCCGTCGGCTCGGACTTCCTGACGGTCTTCGCCGGCCGCGGCCTCGTCGGCATCGCCTACGGCATCGACTTCGCCGTCGCGATGGCCCTGCTCGCCGAGTACACCCCGGCCCGGCTGAAGGGCAGGCTGAACTTCTGGCAGGGCGTCTGGTACACCGCGACCACGACGAACCTCGCGCTGACCCTGCTGTTCTACTCGTTCGACGTCGGCGCCGACATCTGGCGCTGGTCGGTCGCGTCCTCCGCGGTGTTCGCGCTCGTGCTGCTGGTCGGCCAGCTCGTCTTCCTCGTCGAGAGCCCGACGTGGCTCGCGTCCAAGGGGCGGCTGACCGAGGCCGCGGCGAGCCTCCGCAAGATGTACGGGTTCGACGTGCGGGCCGGCGAGCCGGACACCGGCGAGGCCGCGCGGGCACGGCGCCAGGTCGGCTTCAAGGACATGGGCGTGCTGTTCCGCGGCCCCTACCTGCCGCGCACCGTGCTCTCCACGATGATCTCGCTGACCCAGGGCATGCAGTACTTCGCCGTCGGCTGGTACCTGCCCGTCATCAGCCTGGAGCTGTTCGGCGAGCAGTTCGAGAAGGCCACCCTCGGCTCGATGATGTTCAACGCGGTCGGCATCGTCGGCGGCTGCCTGTCCGCCTACTTCGGCCGCCGGATGGGCCTGCGGGTCAGCTCGATGGGCGGGTACGCGGTGGTGTTCGTCGCCCTGCTCGTCATGGGCGCCACCTTCAAGGAACTGCCGATCTTCCTCGCCGCGCTGCTGCCGGTGCTGTTCATCTTCTTCCACTCGGCCGGCCCCGGCCCGAACGGCAAGTCGATCGCCGCGCTCTCGTACCGCAGCGACATCCGCACCCTCGGGACGGGCGTCACCGGAATGCTCGGCAGCTTCGGCTCCGTCGCGGGCCTGTACCTGTTCCCGCAGCTCGAGTCGAACCTCGGCATCGGCACGAGCCTGATGCTGCTGTCGGCCGTCCCGCTGGTCGGCTTCATCACCTGCCTGGTGATCAAGTGGGAGCCGACCCGCACCACGATCAACCTGGAGGAAGAGGCCGTCGGCCTCGGCCGCCGCCGCCAGACGGTCTCCGTCTGACGCGTCCCGTCCGACCGCGCGCGCCCGTCCGGACGCGCGCCCGTGTGAGGAAAGGACCTTCGCTGATGATCGGGGCGCTGAGAAACGGGCGACGCCGCCGCGGCGTGCTGAGCATCGATGAGGGCACCACGGGAACCCGTGCCGCCGTCGTCCTCGACGACGGCGGCGCGGCGCCCCCCGCCTACCTGCCCATCTCGGTCAGCTCGCCCGACCACCTGCGGGTGGAGCAGGACGCCGCCGAGATCTGGGCGAACACCGTCGAGGTGTGCCGGCGCGCCCTGGCGTGGGCCGCCGCCGAGGACGTCGAGGTCGTCGGCGTGTCGGTGGCGACGCAGCGCGCGACCGTCCTGGTGTGGGACACCGCGACCGGCGAGCCGCTCAGCCCGGCCGTCGTGTGGCAGGACCGCCGGTACGCCGCGCGGCTGCGCGCGTTCGAGCCCGCGTGGGACGACCGGCTCGTCGAGCGCACCGGACGTCCCGTCGGCTCGCGCGCGCCGCTGCTGTGGGCCGCCGAGGAGATCGCCCGCAACGACGCCGCGCGCCGCGCCCACGAGCGGGGACGGCTCGCGTTCGGATCGGTCGACACCTGGCTGGTGTGGAAGCTGACCGGCGGCGCGCGGCACGTCATGTCCGCGACGAACGCGGTCGCGGCGGGCGCCTACGACCTGCGCACCGGCACCTGGTACGACCCGTGGGTCGAGTTCCTCGGCTGCCCGCGCGACGTCCTGCCCGAGATCGTCGACGACGACGCCGACCTCGGCGGCACCGACCCGGCGGTGCTCGGCGTCCGGCTGCCGGTCCTGTCGGTCATGGGCGACCAGCACGCCGCGATGATCGCGCTCGGCGCGCACCGCCCCGGGCGGGCCACCTGCGTGCACGGCACCGGGACGTTCGTGGACGCCGTCGCCGGCGCCGCGCCGCCCGCGCACCGCCGCGCCGTCCCGGGGATCCTCACGCTCGTCGGCTGGCGGTCGCGCGGCACCAGCGTGTTCAGCCTGGAGGGCTACGCGTCCACCACCGGCTCGGCGATGCGCTGGCTCTGCGAGGAGATCGGCCTGTTCGAGTCGCCCCGCCACCTCGCCGAACTCGCGCGCGAGCACGACGGGCCGTCGGACGTCCTGTTCGTCCCGGCGCTCGCGGGCCTGCGCACCCCCGCGTGGGCGCCCGAGGCCACCGGGATCCTCACCGGGCTCAGCCTGTCCACGACCCGCGCCGCGCTCGCCCGCGGCATCCTCGACGGCTTCGCGCACTCGGTGTGCGACCTGCTCGAAGGCGTCGAGGTGGCCGGGGGCGCGCCCGTCACCGACCTGTTCTGCGGCGGTGGCCTCGCCGCCAGCGACGTCCTGATGGCGAGCCAGGCCGACCTGATCGGACGTCCGGTGCGGCGCGCCCCCGGCAACGAGACCGCGAGCCTGCGCGGCGCCGCCTACCTCGGCGGGGTGAAGGCCGGGCTGTGGCCCGACCTCGCCACCGCCGCCGCGCTCGAGGACGCCCCCGTCTTCGAGCCGACCCTGCCCGGCTCCCGGCGGGCCGAGGCCCGCGCCCGGTGGCGCGACCTGCTCGCCCGCCACCTGGCCCCGTCATCCACCAGCACGTCACATACCAGCACGTCACCGGAGGAATCGAAGCCGTGATCCGACTGCCCGAACGCAAGGCGAGATCCGAGACGCGGAACGCCATCCGCCGGACCCCGCTGCTCCTGGACCGCGCGCGGCAGGTCGAACGGCTCGCCGCCCGCCCCGTCGACGTCCTCGTCGTCGGCGGCGGCGTGACCGGCTGCTACACCGCGCTGGACGCCGCCACCCGCGGCCTGTCGGTCGCCCTCGTCGAGCGCGACGACTTCGCCTCCGGCACGTCGTCCAAGTCGTCCAAGATGGTGCACGGCGGGCTCCGCTACATCGAGCAGGGCAACCTGCCGCTGGTGCGGCGCTCCCTGCTGGAGCGGCAGCGGTTCCGCCGCAACGCCGCCCACCTGGTGCACCGGCTGCCGTTCGTGTTCCCCGTCCTGACGCAGGACGGCGTGTTCGACCCGAAGATCGCCAAGGCGTTCGAGGGGCTGCTGTGGACGTACGACCTGGCCGGCGGCTGGCGCATCGGCCGGCTGCACCAGAAGCTGACCGTCCCCGAGGTCCTGACGCGGGCGCCGAAGCTGCGCGCCGACCGGCTCAAGGGCGGGCTGCTGTACTACGACAGCCGCACCGACGACGCCCGCCTCACGCTGACGATCGCGCGGACCGCCGCGCACTTCGGTGCGACCGTCCTGAACGGCGCCGCCTGCACCGGCCTGATCCGCGAGGGCGGACGGGTGCGCGGCGCGACCGTCGAGGTCGACGGGCGCGCGATCGAGGTCCGCGCCGGCGTCGTGGTGAACGCGACGGGCGTCTGGTCCGACACGGTGGACGCCCTGTCCGACCCGGCGCACGAGCCGACCGTCCGTCCCGCGAAGGGCGTCCACATCGTGGTGCCGTGGACGCGGCTGCCCATCGACGGCACCGTCACCGTGCCCGTCCCGGGGCGGGCGCGCCGCGCGACCTGCACCCGCTGGGGCGACGTGGTGGTCGTCGGCACCACCGACACCGACTACGACGGGCCGCTCGACGAGGTGCTGTGCACCAGGGCGGAGATGGACTACCTCCTGGACGGCGCCAACACCGCGTTCGACGCCGACCTCACGCACGCCGACGTCGTCGGCTCGATCGCCGGGCTGCGGCCGCTGGTGGGCGCGAAGGACGGCAAGGAGGGCGCGACGCTCGACCTGAGCCGCGACCACCGCGTCACCACCGACGCGCACGGGATGGTCACCGTCACCGGCGGCAAGCTCACCACCAGCCGGCACATGGGCGAGCTGGTCGTGGACGAGGCGCTGAAGGTGCTCGGCCGCAAGGCCGCGTGCCGCACCGCGAGGCTGCCGCTGCTCGGCGCCGCCGGATACGACGCCGAGGCCACCGCGGCGACCGGCGGAACGGGCGCCCACCTGGGCGAGCGCTACGGCACCGAGTCCCGCTTCGTCGCCGCGCTGTTCGCCGAGGACGCCTCGCTCGCCGAGCCGATCGTCGAGGGCACGGCCTACCTGCGCGCCGAGGTCGTCTACGCGGCGCGCTGCGAGCTGGCGCGGTCCGTGGACGACGTCCTGTCGCGGCGCACCCGCATGCGGCTGTTCGCCCGCGACCTGTCGGTGCGGGCGGCGCCCGAGGTGGGGCGGCTGCTGCAGCGCGAGCTGGGCCTGCCGGACGACGAGGTCGCCCGGCAGGTGGAGGAGTACGTGTCCGGCATCGACCGGGAGAAGACCGTTCTGATGGAGGGACTTTCATGATCAGCAGGCAGACCGTCACGCACCCGTTCAACCGCGGCGACTACGTCGTCGGCGCCCCCACCCCGCCGCGCTGGGCCGCCGACTGCCCGCCCGGGGACGGGCCGGCGAGCCTGCAGGGCGAGGTCGTCCGCGTGCCGGACGCCGTCGTCGCCGAGCTGCGCGCCGTCGCGGCCGCCGTCCACACCGAGCGCGACGAGGTCGTCCGGCGGACCCGCGACTGGTGGGCGGGCACGTCCATCGGCGAGACCGACGGCGCCCCCGCCACCCCCGACGCCGTGATCGTCGAGGCCGCCGACGAGGACCAGGTCGCCGCGGTCGTCCGCGTGTGCGCGGCGCACGAGATCCCGCTGACCGTCTCCGCCGGGCGCAGCAACGTGCTCGGCGCCGCGCTGCCGGTCCACGGCGGGGTCGTGCTGGACGTGTGCGGGCTGAACCGCATCGTCGCGTTCGACGCCGAGTCGATGATCGTCGAGGTGCAGGCGGGCATGTTCGGCGACCTGTTCGAGAAGGAGCTGCAGGAGGTGCACGGCGCCACCACCGGCCACTGGCCGTCGGCGTTCGCCATCTCCACGGTCGGCGGCTGGGCCGCCTGCCGCGGCGCCGGGCAGCTGTCCACCCGCTACGGCAAGATCGAGGACATGGTCGTCGGGCTGGACGTCGTCCTCCCCGACGGGTCCACCGCCTCCTACGGCACCTACCCGCGCGCGGCCACCGGCCCCGACCTGCGGCAGCTGTTCATCGGCTCCGAGGGCACCCTCGGCGTGATCACCCGCCTGCGGCTGCGCGTGCACCGCCTGCCCGAGTACGCCAAGGGCCTCGCCTACGGGTTCGCCACGTTCGCCGCCGGGCTGGACGCCTGCCGGGAGATCCTCCAGCGCGGCGCCGCCCCCGCCGTCCTGCGCCTGTACGACGCGCACGAGAGCGGCACGCACTTCGGCGAGCCGGACACCAACCTGCTGCTCATCGCCGACGAGGGCGACCCGGCGCTGGTCGACGCCACGATGGCGATCGTCGCGGACGTCTGCGGCGCCGCCGCGTCCGTCACCCTGGACGGCGACGCGGTGTTCGAGCGCTGGCTGGACGAGCGGATGCTCGTCGGCAAGTCCGGCGACGGCTTCGCGAAGGGCCCCGGCTTCGTCGCCGACACCTGCGAGATCGCCGCGCCCTGGTCGGCCCTGTCGGCGATCTACACCGAGGTCGTCGAGGCGATCGAGGCCGTGCCCGGCACGCTGCGCGCGTCCGCGCACCAGTCGCACGCCTACACCGACGGCGCCTGCATCTACTTCTCGCTGCGCGGCGACGTCGAACGGTCCCGCCGCCGCGAGTGGTACCGGGCCGCGTGGGACGCCGCGAACGACGTCCTCATCCGGCACGGCGCGGCGATCAGCCACCACCACGGCGTCGGCCTGCTCCGCTCCCCGTACATGGAGAAGGCGCTCGGCAGCGGCTTCGGGACGCTCGCGCTGGTCAAGCGGGCCCTCGACCCGGCCGGGATCATGAACCCGGGCAAGCTGGGCCTTCCGTCCCGTTTTGGAGCAGGTGCGTAGCATTTGGCTGTGAGCCCACGCCCGAAACGTCCGGTGGACCGCCGCCTGCTGACCGCGCTGGCGGAGTACCCCGTCATGGCCTCGCTCGTCGGCACGGCCATGGCGGAGCGGTTCACCGCGACGCCGGCCCCGCTGGGGGTCCTCGCCTCGGTCCCGCTGGTCGACCTCCAGGCCACCGTGGCGAGGACGGCGGCCGCCGGGAAGATCGTGTTCGTCAACATCGACTCGACTCCCGGCCTCGGCCACGACCCGGGCGCGCTCACCTACCTCAAGGGCATCGGGGCGGTCGCGGTCTGCTCCACCCGCGCCGGGATCGTCGAGCGGGCGAGCGCGCTGGGCCTGCTGGCGATGCAGAAGGTCTTCGTGACGGACCGTTCCAACCTGCACCGCAGCGTCCAGTCGGTCGCCCGCTCGCAGCCCGACCTCGTGCAGCTCATGCCCGCGGTCGTCCTGCCGTACGTCGAGCGCCAGGCGCGGGACCTCGGCATCCCGTACCTGGCCGCCGGGTTCGTCCAGGGCGCGGCGGACGTCGCCGCCGCGCTCGGCCACGGCGCCGCGGGCGTGTGCACGTCCGACGAGGAGCTCTGGGACCTGCGCCGCGCCGCGCTCCCCGCCGCCCGCTGAGCCCGCCCGCGATCCCCGCCGGACGTTCCGTCCCCTGCGGCCCCCGCGCGGACCGTCCCGCGGGGGCCGGTCACGGCCGAATGCCCGCCCGCCCTCGCGTCCCGCCCCCGAATCGAAGGATCACGCATGTCGTCGGCCCCGCCGACCAGCGACCGGACGACCGGCTCCCGCCCCGCCCGTACCCGTACGCACGGTTCGACCGGGCCGTCGCGCCGGGTGAGCCCGATGGCGGTGGCGCCGCCCCTGTTCGTCGTGCTGTGGAGCAGCGCGTTCATCGCGGGCGTGCCGGGCGTGGAGTCGGCGCCGCCGCTGCTGCTGATGTTCGCCCGGTTCGGCCTCGCCGGGCTGCTGCTCGCCGCGTACGCGCTGGCCGTCCGCGCGCCGTGGCCGCGCGGCCGGGCCCTCGCGCACATCGCCGTCACCGGCCTGCTCATCCAGGCCGTCCAGTTCGGCAGCTTCTACACCGCGCTCGACCTCGGTTTCCCCGCGGCGGTCGTCTCCCTCGTGCAGGGCCTCAACCCCGTCGTGGTCGCGTTCGCCGCCCGGTTCCTCGGCGAGACCGTCACCGTCCGCCAGTGGCTCGGCTTCGCGCTCGGCGCCGCCGGCGTCGCCCTCGCCGTCGCCGACCGGCTCGCCCTGTCGGCCGGGGGCGTGCTGCTGTGCCTGGTCGGCCTCCTCGGCCTCAGCGCCGGGACCCTCTACCAGAAGCGGTTCGTCCCGGACATGGACGTCCGCTCCGGCACCGCCGCGCAGCTCCTCGCCGCCGCCCCGGCCGTCGGCGTGCTCAGCCTCCTGTTGGAGACCCCGCACGTCTCGGACTGGACGAAGTTCACCGGCTCGGTCGCCTGGATGGTCCTGGTCAACGCCATCGCCGCGTTCCTGCTGCTCAACACGATGCTGCAGCGGTTCTCCGCGAGCCGCGTCAGCACCCTGTTCTTCCTCACGCCGTCGGTCACCGCCGTCATGGCGTGGGCGCTCATCGGCCAGTCCCTGCACCCGCTGGCCGTCGCCGGGCTGGTGCTCGGCGGTGCGGGCGTGCTGCTCGCGAACCGGCCGGTCAGGACGTCCTGAGCGGCAGGACGATCCGGGACGCGCGGGCCGCGTCGTGGAACACGGTGTGCTCGGCGCGGACCATCGCCGGGTGCCGGTCGAACCGCGGGAAGTTCGACGAGGCGATCTCGACGCGGACGCGGTGACCGGCGCGGAACGTCTGGCTCGTGGCGGCGAGGTCGATCTCGTGCCGCGTCCGGTCGCCGGGGGAGCGGACGATCCCGTCGGCGACGTTCATCGCGCGCCCGTCCGGCCACACGTCCACGAGCTTGGCCGTCCAGTCGGCGCCCGGCGCGGTCGTCGCCGCGTGCAGCACCGCCGTGACCGGGCCCGTCACCTCGACGTCCGCGCTCAGGACGGGCGTGGTGAAGCACAGGACGTCCGGGCGTTCCTCGACGGCGCGCTGGTCGCGGGGGCCCGCGTTGACCGGGTCGGGCAGCAGCAGCCCGCCGCCGTGCGTCGGCACCGGGTCGTCGGGGTCGTGGACGAACGTCGAGGGGGGCGCGTCCGTCCCCGGGGGCTCGGGGGAGAGCGTCCCGTCCGCGTGCAGGTAGTAGGGCGTGCGGGGGAAGCCGGGCGGCGGCCACGAGGCGGCCTCCCGCCACGCGTTCGCGCCCATCGTGAAGTAGCGGACCTTCGGGCCGTCCGTCGATCCGCTCAGGAACGCGATCTGATCCGCCTCCACCAGCGCGGTCGCGGCGGCGGCCGCGTGACCGAAGTTCAGCTCCCCGACGCCGGACGCCTGCGACAGGTGCGTCCACGGGCCGATGACCAGCCGTCCGCCGGGGATGCGCCGGAAGTTCTCCAGGGTGCCGCGCAGGAACACGTCGAACCATCCGGCCGTGTGCAGCACCGGCACGTCGATGCGGTCGTGCCGGAGCGTCTCGGCGAGGTCCTGCCAGTACGCGTCGCGGTGGGGATGGTCCGTCCAGTCGCGCCAGAACGGGAACATCTCCGACACTCCCGGCATGTCCCGGACGGGCGTCGTGCGCAGCGCCTTGTCCGGTTCGGCGAGCGCGCCCAGCAGCCGCGCGAACCCGTCACCTCGCGCGCGTCCGCCCGCGGCACCGTGCAGCGCGCCCAGCAGGCCCTGGAGCGCGCCCCAATGGAACGCGGACCCGAGCGCGAACGCGCCCCCGTGGTACTTCAATCCGTCGTAGAAGTCGTGCGGCGTCATCGACGCCACGACCGCCTTCAGCCCGTCGGGCCGCTCGGCCGCGAGCTGCAGCGCGCACCCGGCGAGGTAGGACGTCCCGGACGCGACGACCTCGCCGTCCGACCACGGCTGCGCCCGGATCCACGCGACCGTGTCGGCGCCGTCGCGGCCCTCGTGCACCCACGGGGCGAACTCGCCGTCGCTGCGCCCGCGCCCCCGGCAGTGCTGCAGCACCACCGCCATGCCCGCGTGCAGGAACGCGGTGACCGGCTGAGACCGGAACACCTGCTCGCCGTAGGGGCCGCGGACGAGGACGGTCCGGTGCGGCCCGCCCGACGCCGGACGGTGCACGTCCGCGCGCAGGACCACGCCGTCCCGCATCGCGATCGGCTGGTCGAGCGTCGTCGTGACGGGGACGGCGGGACGGTCGAGCTCGGTCATCGGACGGGCTCCCGGCGCGGATGAGGGCGTGACGATCGAGGGCGTTGACGATCGAGGGCGTAACGACGTTAGGCACTCTCGCGTTCGCCGTCAACGAAATGCCGAAAATTCACCCGCGGCCGAGCAGCCCGCGTTCCGCCGCGAGGTCGAGGGCCGCCTGCGCGGCGGGGGCGAGCAGCCCGCGCTCGTCCGGCCCGACGAAGCGGAACTCGTCCACCTCGCCGGACGCGGCCATGTCACCCCGCCCGTCCGCCGTGAAGCACGCCATCCGGACGTGCGCGAACGCCGGCTGGTCGTGCGCGGGGGCCCGCACCACGCCCAGCTCGCGCAGCGACGCCCGCTCCAGTTCCAGGCCCAGCTCCTCGCGCACCTCCCGCGCCAGCGCCGACCAGTCGCTCTCGCCCGGCTCCCGCTTGCCGCCCGGCAGGTACAGCAGGTCGCGGCCGCGCGACCGGACGGCGAGCAGCCGCCCGTCCACGATCCGCACCCACGCGACGACGTCCAGCTCGGCGATGGAATCAGACATGCCGCTCAGTATCGCGGCACCCTAGAGCCGCCGGGACTCCAGGACGCGGCTCAGGAACTCGCGGGTCCGCGGCTCGGCCGGCTCGGTGAAGATCTGCTCGGCGGTGCCGCGCTCCAGCAGGACGCCGTCGTGCAGGAAGCACACCGTGTCCGCGATGTCCCGGGCGAACCCCATCTCGTGGGTCGCCAGGATCATCGTCATCCCCGACTCCTTCAGCTCCCGGATGATGCCCATCACCTCGGTGACCAGCTCCGGGTCCAGCGCCGACGTCACCTCGTCGAGCAGCAGCAGGCTCGGCCGGCCCGCCATCGCGCGGATGATCGCCACCCGCTGCTGCTGCCCGCCCGACAGCCGGTCGGGGTACTCGCCGGCCTTGTCGGCCAGGCCGAACCGCTCCAGCAGCTCCCGCGCCTGCTCCTCGGCCTCCCGCCGCTTCCGCCGGTGCACCCGGACGGGCGCCAGCGTGATGTTGTCGAGCACCGACATGTGCGGGAACAGGTTGTACGACTGGAACACCATCCCGATGCGCTTGCGGACGTCGTCGGGATCGGCGTCCGGGTCGGTGATCTCCTCGTCCTCCAGGAAGATCGCGCCGTCGTCGACCGTCTCCAGCACGTTCACGCACCGCAGCAGCGTCGACTTCCCCGAACCGGACGCGCCGATCAGGCACACCACCTCGTGCCGCGCGACGTCCAGGTCGACGCCGCGCAGCACCGGATGCGACCGGTAGGTCTTCCAGACGCCCTCGACGCGCAGCAGGGGTCCGCTCATGAGCCGCCTCCGGGGGCGCGGCGGCGCTCGGCGCGCGCCGCGAGATGGTCGGTGAACCGGGCCAGCGGCACCGTCAGCGCGACGAACAGCACCGCGGCCGCCAGGTAGGGCGTGTAGTTGAACGTCTCCGCCGAGTGGATCTGCGCCTGCCGCAGCGCCTCCAGCGGGCCGAGCACCGCGATCAGCGCCGTGTCCTTCTGCAGCGACGCGAAGTCGTTCAGCAGCGGCGGCACGACCCGGCGCACCGCCTGCGGCAGCACCACGAACCGCAGCGCCTGCGGCTGGCTCAGCCCGAGCGACCGGGCCGCCGCGCGCTGGCTCGGGTGGACCGAGTCGATCCCCGCCCGGAACACCTCCGCGACGTACGCGCCGTACGACAGGACGAGCGCGAGCCCGCCCAGCACCGCAGGGCTGTCCGGGACGCCCTGCAGCTGCAGCGCCGGAAGCCCGAACCCCACCAGGTACACCAGCAGGATCGTCGGGATGCCCCGGAAGACGTCCGTGTACGCGGTCGCCAGCGCCCGCAGCGGGAAGAACAGCGGGTTGCGCAGCCCCCGCGCCAGCGCCACCAGCAGCCCGAGCAGCAGGATGAGCGGCTCGGCGATGAGGAAGATCTGGACGTTCAGCCAGAAACCGCGCAGGACGTCCGGGAGCGCGCCCGTGAACTCGCCCCAGTTGAAGAACGTCTCGTGCACCCGGGGCCAGCCGGGCGACGACACCACGACCCCGGCGACGACCGCGACGAACAGCACGCTCGACACGGTGGCCAGCGACGCCGACCGGACGCCCGCGCGGCGGCGGCGCCGCTCGCGCTCGCGCTGCCGCTCGCTCTTCACCCAGGCGGCGCCGCCGTCCGGCGCGCCGCCCTCGGCCGGTGCCTTCACTTCAGCAGCGGCGCGTCGGCCTCGTCCGCCAGCCACTTGTCCTCGAGCTTCTGCAGCTCACCGGACGACTTCAGTGCGCCGACGGCCTCGTTGAGGCAGGTCACCAGGGGGTTGTCGCGTTCCAGCAGCAGCCCGAAGTGCTCGGTGTCGCCGTCGCGGTGCGGCAGCTGCCCGACGATCTTCGAGCCGTCGATCTGCGCGCCGGTGACGTAGAACGCGGTCGGCAGGTCGACGACCAGCAGGTCCACCTGCTCGTTCTTCAGCGCGTTCACCGCGTCGATCTGCGTGTTGAACACCTTCGGCTCGTCATCGGGCCCGATCTGCTCCTTGACGGCCTGCAGCGAGGTCGTCCCGACCTGCACCGCGATCCGGGCGTCCTTCAGCTCGGCCATCGTCGTGGCGCCCGCGTACTTCGAGCCGTCCATCGTGACCACGGCCTGCCGGACGGTGTAGTAGCCGTCGCTGAACGTCACGGCCTTCGCCCGCTCCGGGGTGACCGAGATCTGGTTGATGTCGAAGTCGAACTTCTTCGGGCCGGGCGCGTACGCCGAGTCGAACGGCTGGACCGTCCAGGTCACCTCGTTCTTGCCGAACCCGAGCTCGCCGGCGACCGCGTACGCCACGGCGCTCTCGAAGCCCTCGCCGTTCGACGGGTCGTCGCCCGCGAACCACGGCTCGAACGCGGGCTTGTCGGTCGCGATCGTGAGCTTGCCGGGCGTCTTGAGGTTCAGGTCCTCCTTGGCGCAGGAGGCGGGCGCCTCGGCGGTCGAGGTCTCCTCGGGGGCGCAGGCGGTGCCGGCGAGGACGACGGCGGCGAGCCCCGTCAGCAGGGGCAGGTGGCGGCGGGACACGGGGGCTCCATGGGTGTGTTCGGTGGTGATCTAAGCGGCCGGGACGGCCCGGAGGGCGAGCGAGGTCGCGCCGGCGAGACCGAGGACCTCGGCCGCCGACCCCTGGTTGACGGCCAGGCCGAGCCAGCCGGACGAGTCGGTCCACAGCAGCGCGCTTCCGGGCGGCACGCTGCCGAACGTCTCGGCGAAGGGCACGCGCGCGGTGCGCTCGGCGCCGTCCGGACCCGTCCAGACGACGTCCAGCGGGGTGCCGGGCTCCGGCCCGCCGAGCGCGGCGGCGAGGTCGCCCGGCCGCGCGCCGAGCACGAGGCTGCCGAACCGGTCGGTGTACAGGACCGGGACGGTCAGTTCCCCGGCGGCGACGACCGGTGCCGGGACGTCGAGGGGCAGCGGCTCCACGGCCGGGCCGAACTCGGCGACGGCGACGCCCGCGGCGGCGTGCGCGGCGGCGGGGGAGAAGATGTCGCGCCCGTGGAACGACGTCGACACGTCGGGCAGCCGGTACGCCGGGTCCTCCAGCGCGTGCGCGGCGGTGACGCCGCCGAGCGCCTCGGCCGCCGGGAGCAGCAGCCCGTTGTCCGGGCCGACCAGCACGTCCCCGCGGCCGGTGCCGATGGCGACCGGCCGCCGCGGCGTCCCCACGCCCGGATCGACGATCCCGACGTGCACGCCCCGCGGCAGGTACGGCAGCGCCTGCCGCAGCAGCATCGCGCCCTCCCGCACGTCGAAGGGCGTGATCTCGTCGCTGAGCACCAGCACGTTCGCGTGCGGGACGATCCCGTACATCACGCCCGCGCAGATGGCGGTGTAGGCGGCGCCGAAGTCGGTCGCCAGGCTGATGAACGGACGGTCGGGCATGGACACCTCGGGGACCTGCGATGATGACGGAGGGTGAGGTGCAAAAGGGTACCAACCGGTGATCACGCTCGGGACGCCGCTCCGCTCCCCGGCGCCCGCCCCCGACCGCCCGCCCCGCCCGTATCCTCGCGGGTGATGCGCCCCGAAGCCCTCGACCCCGTGCTGCTCCGCACGTTCGTCGCCGTCGCCGACCTCGGCTCCTTCACCGCCGCCGCGTCCGCCGGCGGCTACACCCAGTCGGCCGTGTCCCGGCAGATCGCCGCCCTGGAGGACCTCTGCGGCGTCGAACTGTTCGCGAGGGGCGCGCGCGGCGTCCGTCCGACGCCCGCCGCCGAGCACCTCCTGCCGCACGCCCGCGCCCTGCTCGATCGGCTCGCCGACACCGCCCGCGCCCTCGACGGGCTGCGCCGCCTCGACGCCGGAACCCTCCGGGTCGGCGCGTTCCCGACCGCGAACGTCGCGCTCGTCCCGGCCGCCCTGGCCCGCCTCCGGGCGCGGCACCCCGGGGTGCGGATCGTCCTGCGCGAGGATCTGACCGAGCGGCTGGCGCCGATGCTCGACGCGGGCGATCTCGACGTCGCCGTCGTCAGCACGCACAAGGTCCCCGCCCCCGCGGGGGACCCGGTCCGCCTCCTCGACGACGAGCTGCTCGTCGCCCTCCCGCGCGACCATCCGCTCGCGTCGCGCCGGCGCGTCTTCCTGGACGGCCTCGCGGACGACCCGTGGATCGTCGCCGACGACCCCGCGGCCGTCGCCGCACTGCACGCCCGCTGCGAGGCCGCCGGGTTCACCCCGCGCACGCCGCTGCGGGCCGCCGAGTGGATCTCCAAGCTCGGCCTCGTCGCCGCGGGCTTCGGCGTCACGTTCGTCCCGTCCCTGGCCGCGCCCGGCGCGACGCGGGAGGGCGTCGTCCTGCGGGCGGTCGCGCCGGAGCCGCCGCGCCGCACCGTGTACGCGGCGGTGGGCCGGCACGCCCGCAGGTCCCCGCCGGTGACGGCGTTCCTCCGGGACCTGCGGGACGCCGCGGCCGGCGCGGAGGCGTCCCGCCCGGCCGCGTCCGGCTAGACGGCCGCGACGACCTCGACCTCGAGCAGCGCGTCCGGGTGGAAGAGGCGCGGCACCTCCACCGTCGTGCTCGTCGGCGCCGGGCCCGGCAGGTACCGGGCCCGCACCGCGCCGTACTCGGGCAACCGGCCGAGGTCGGTGAGGAACGTGCGGATGTTGACGATGTCGGCGAAGCCCGCGCCGTGCGCGGCGAGGATCCGCTCCAGCAGGGAGAAGACCACCTCCGACTGCCGCGTCATGTCGCCGGGCGCCGCCACCGTGCCGTCGTCCTCCAGGGCGATCTGCCCCGAGACGTAGAGCATCGGTCCGGACGTCACGTGGACGGCGTGCGAGTAGAGCGGCGTCGGCGGCGCCGGGACGGTCGTGGGATCGCTGTGCGTTATTCGTGTCCGTGTCATGGCGCGTCCGACGCTAGGCGCGGGCGGGCCATGACACCAGCGAAGGCTTCGCACACCAGGCATGCGGGCCGCGCATGCCTCAGACCGCGAGCAGGATCCCCACGACGGCCAGCAGGATCGTCAGGCCCGTCGTGAGCAGGACGGACTCGGCGTCGGCGATCCGCGCGCCGCGCGCCAGCCGCTCCCCGCGCCGCCGCAGGTTCGCGCGCGTCCGGCGCACCTGCAGCGCGGCGGCCCCGCACACGACCGCCGCCGCCGTCGCCGCGCCGACCGCCGACGGCGCCAGCCGCACGCAGAACAGTCCCGCGACGACCAGCGCGAGCGTCGTGCGCGACCAGGCCAGCGCCGTCCGCTCCGGCTGCGCGCCCCGGTCCCAGAGCTTCACGATCGCCCGCGCGCGCTGTCGGCCGCCGCGCGGCGCGCGGGGCGCGCCCGCCGGGAGGTCATCGGGTGACGAGGAGGGCGACGACGAGGGCGACCGCCCCGATCGCCAGGCCGTACGACATGAGGGGGGCGAGGGCCGGGGGCGGGAGGGTCTCGTCGCGGCGCAGCGCGCGCTCGGTGCGCAGCCAGCGGCGGAACGCCAGCGCGGCCACGAGCCCGCCGGCGGAGGAGAAGCCGATCGCGAGGACGTGCCGCAGCGGCGCGTCCACGAGGTCGCCGGCCAGCGCCACGCCGACGCCGCCCGCGACCAGGGCCAGCGCCGTGCGGATCCAGGCGAGGAAGGTCCGCTCGTTGGCGAGGGTGAAGCGCGGGTCGGGGTCGCTGCCCTCGGCGAGCAGGCGGTCGGTCCACCGCCCGCCGGGGGACTCGGGGGAGCGCGTCGCGGTCATCGGTGTGGCGAACCTGCGTTCGGGAAATGGGCGGCCGGTTGCCGCTCTCGTCCCTTCATATTAGGTGATGGCTGCAATTTTTCATTTGTCGGCTTTTCCCATCCAACAGCTGGGAAAAGTTCGATCGGGCCGCGGGACGCCCGCCGGACCGGCGGGCGCCCCGCGGCACCGGCCCAGGTCAGGACGAGCGCACCGGCCGCCCGCCCGCGCCGCCGGCGTGCTCGGCGTCACGCGGGACCCGGTCGTTTTCGATCGTCAGGTAGATGAGGACGATGCCGATGTAGGTGCACAGCCGCACCGCGTCGGGAATGCCGTTCCACGTCTCGTTCATCCACATGCCGAACCATTCGCCGGCGACGGCCTGGAAACCGAAGAACCAGAGGAAGAGCCCGATCGTGCAGCCGACGAGCCCCCAGCGCTTGGCCCGGCGGTACACGGCGTCGGCCGCGCGCAGGCTCCGACGCCCCGTCACGGGGTGAACCGGCGGGCGGAGGCGTCCTCCTGCGCCAGCCGGTGCAGGGCCGCGAAGACCCGCTCGTACACGACGGTCGTCACCAGCAGCGACCGGACGGTCCGGGCGCGCGGGGCCGTCTCGTCGACGCGGGCGATCTCGTGCTCGGCGACGCCCTCGGCCGCGCGGACGTAGGGGCGCAGGTCGGCGAGCGTGACGGGGTAGCCGAGGCGGCGCAGCGAGACGAACGCGGCGGCGAGCAGGTCGCGGGCGGGGGCGTCGGCGTCGACGCGCCAGCCGAGTTCGCGGAGCAGCGCGTCGACGTCCTGGCGGGCGGCGCGCCAGTCGGGGTCGGCGGGGGCGGCGGCGTCCGGGCCGACGGCGCGCTGCGCGGCGCCGACCAGCCCGTGCGGGCCGCAGTCGCCGTCGACGGCCGCGACGACCTCGCGGATCGCCGCGACCGGCAGGTCGCCGACCTCGCGCAGCGCGCTGATCAGCCGCAGCCGCTCCAGGTGGGCGGGGCCGTACTCGGACCGGGTGGCGCTCACCGCCGAGCCCCCGGGCAGCAGCCCCTGCCGGATGTAGAACTTGATCGTCTGCACCGTCAGGCCGCTGCGGTCGCTCAGCTCGGAGATCTGCACCGCGCACCCCCTCGCCCGGAGGGTATCCCCGAATCGGCGGCCCCCGCGGGCGATTCGGCGTTATCGGACGGTCAGGACGCGGTGCGCCGCATCCCCTCGGAGATCTTCTCGGCGGCGGCGATGACGGGGCCCGCGTGCAGCCGGCCGGGGGAGCGGGTGAGGCGCTCGAGGGGCCCGGACACCGACACCGCGGCGATCACCCGTCCGGCGGCGCCGCGGATCGGGGCCGACACCGAGCCGACGCCCTGCTCCCGCTCGCCGATGCTCTGCGCCCAGCCCCGGCGGCGGACGGACGCGAGCGTCGCGGCCTCGAACTTCGCGCCGCGCAGGCCCCGGTGCAGCCGGTCGGGCTCCTCCCACGCGAGCAGGATCTGCGCGGCGGACCCGGCGGTCATCGGGAGGGCGGCCCCGACCGGGATGGTGTCGCGCAGGCCGCTGCTGCGCTCGGCCGCGGCGACGCAGACCCGGACGTCCCCCTGGCGGCGGAACAGCGACGCGCTCTCGCCCGTCAGGTCGCGGAGCTGCGACAGGATCGGCTGGGCGATGGCGAGCAGGCGGTCCTCGCCGGCCGCGACGGACAGCTCGGCGAGGCGCGGGCCGAGGATGAACCGGCCCTGCGCGTCGCGGTGCACGAACCGGTGGTGCTCCAGCGCGACGGCGAGCCGGTGGGCGGTCGGCCGGGCCAGGCCGGTGCTCTGGACGAGCTGGGCGAGCGACGCCGGACCCGCCTCGAGCGCGTTCAGCACGAGAACCGCTTTGTCAAGTACGCCGACTCCGCTAGAGTTGTCCATGTCTTGATATTGCAGTCTCGGAATGTGAGATGCAAATCGGGGCGGACAAGACCAGCGACGCGGTAAGCAACGCGTCGGACGAATCATGACAGGTGAGGTGGGAGCGATGGGCCGGACACTGGCCGAGAAGGTGTACGACGCGCACGTCGTACGGCGTGCCGAGGGCGAGCCCGACCTCCTCTACATCGACCTGCACCTGGTGCACGAGGTCACCAGCCCGCAGGCGTTCGACGGGCTGCGGATGAACGGCCGCAAGGTCCGCCGCCCCGACCTGACGATCGCCACCGAGGACCACAACGTCCCGACGACCGACCTGCTCAAGCCGATCGCCGACCCGGTGTCGCGCACCCAGGTCGAGACGCTGCGCAAGAACTGCTCCGACTTCGGCGTCCGCCTGCACCCGATGGGCGACGACGGCCAGGGCATCGTCCACGTCATCGGCCCGCAGCTCGGGCTGACCCAGCCGGGCATGACGGTCGTGTGCGGCGACTCGCACACCTCCACGCACGGCGCGTTCGGCGCGCTCGCATTCGGCATCGGCACCAGCGAGGTCGAGCACGTCCTCGCCACCCAGACGCTGCCGCAGGTTAAGCCGAAGACGATGGCCGTCACCGTCGAGGGCGAGCTGCCCGCCGGCGTCACCGCCAAGGACCTCATCCTGGCGATCATCGCCCGGATCGGCACCGGCGGCGGCCAGGGCCACATCATCGAGTACCGCGGCGCGGCGATCCGCTCGCTGTCGATGGAAGGCCGCATGACCGTCTGCAACATGTCGATCGAGGCCGGCGCCCGCGCGGGCATGATCGCCCCGGACGAGACGACCTTCGACTACATCAAGGGCCGCCCCCACGCCCCCCGGGGCGCCGACTGGGACGCGGCCGTCGAGTACTGGACGTCCCTGCGCACCGACGACGACGCGGTCTTCGACAAGGAGATCGTCATCGACGCCGCCGCGCTGACCCCGTTCGTCACCTGGGGCACCAACCCCGGCCAGGGCCTCCCGCTCGGCGACTCCGTGCCCGACCCGGCGTCCTTCGCCGACCCCGTCGAGCGCCAGGCCGCCGAGCGCGCCCTCGAGTACATGGGCCTCACCGCCGGGACGCCCCTGCGCGAGATCGCCGTCGACACCGTCTTCGTCGGCTCCTGCACCAACGGGCGCATCGAGGACCTGCGCGCCGTCGCGGACGTCCTCAAGGACCGCAAGGTCGCCGACGGCGTCCGCATGCTGGTCGTCCCCGGCTCCATGAAGGTCAAGAAGCAGGCCGAGGACGAGGGCCTCGACGCGGTCATCTCCGCCTCGGGCGCCGAATGGCGGGAGGCCGGCTGCTCGATGTGCCTCGCCATGAACCCCGACAAGCTCACCCCGGGCGAGCGCAGCGCCTCGACGTCCAACCGCAACTTCGAAGGACGGCAGGGGCCGGGCGGCCGCACCCACCTGGTGTCGCCCGCCGTCGCCGCCGCCACCGCCGTCACCGGCCGCCTGGCCGCTCCCGCCGACCTCTGAGGAACCACGATGGAAGCGTTCACGACCTACACCGGGCGCGCGGTCCCGCTGCGCCGCAGCAACGTCGACACCGACCAGATCATCCCCGCCGTGTGGCTCAAGCAGGTCAGCCGCACCGGCTTCGACAAGGGCCTGTTCTCCGCGTGGCGTGAGGACCCCGAGTTCGTCCTCAACCAGCCGCGGTACGCGGGCGCGGGGATCCTGGTCGCCGGCCCCGACTTCGGCACCGGCTCGTCCCGCGAGCACGCCGTCTGGGCCCTGCAGCAGTACGGCTTCCGCGTCGTCATCGCGCCCCGCTTCGGCGACATCTTCCGCAACAACTCCACCAAGATGGGCCTGCTGCCGGTCGTCCTCACCGGCGAGCAGGTCGAGCGCCTCCAGACCCTCGTCGAGCAGGACCCGACGCTGGAGATCACGGTCGACCTCGAGAAGCGCGAGGTCCGCCACGGCGCCGAGACCGCCGCCTTCGAGATCGACGACTACACCCGCTGGCGCCTGATGGAGGGCCTGGACGACATCGGCCTCACCCTCCGCCACGCCGACGCCATCGCAGACTTCGAGGCGACGCGCCAATCCTGGAAGCCCGTCACCCTTTAAGACGCGGGCGGTGGCCCGGATCGCGGGGGCGGTCCGGGCCTTCGGCGTACCCGGGTGCGGGGGGCGGTTCGCGGAGCGGGGACAATCGAGGTGTGCGGAGGCCCGAACGAGTGTTGGGGGGAATACACGTGACCTCGGCCCCGTGGGACGGACCGGCGTGGGACGACCCGGAACTGACCCGGCTCGCACGGCAGCTGCGCGACGCCCATCGCGCCGTCGCGCCGCTCCCGCCGTCCGTCCGGCAGCGGCTCATCAGGCACCTCTTGGCGATCACCGATCTGGCGAAGCGGGACGCCGCCCTGGCCGCACGCAGGCTGGAGGCGTTCCTCGCCGATTTCCAAGACGCGCCCGACGTCCGTTAGCGTGCGCAGTGGCCGGATCCGGTCCGGTCACCCGGCGAGACGGGGACGAGAACGACAAAAACGGCCGCGACACGCCAGTCATTGCGTGCAGGTGATTGTGTCGGTGCTGAGGGTCCCTTAGTTTCGTTCGGGCAAGGGGGGAACTAGAGGAGTAACCCATGAACAAGCGTGAGCTGGTCGACGCGATCTCTGACCGGCTGGGCAGCAAGAAGGCCGCAGCCGAGGCCGTCGACGCCATCCTGGAGGCGATCCAGACCGCCGTCGCCAAGGGCGACAAGGTCGCGATCACCGGGTTCGGTTCGTTCGAGAAGGCCGACCGGCCTGCCCGTACGGCCCGTAACCCCGCAACGGGCAAGACCATCGAGGTTCCGGCGACGTCCGTGCCGAAGTTCAAGGCCGGCGCCGACTTCAAGAACCTGGTGGCCGGAAAGAAGTAGCGATACGGCGAGGGCGCCCGGGACCGATCGGCATGATCCCGGGCGCCTTCGCTTTATCCGTGGTCCGCTCGCCCGGCCGTCCGCCCGGGTCAGGGGGACGTCGGCGGCAGCGGGAACGTCGAGAGGGTCACCACTACGACGCGGCCCTCGTGCAGCGCGAGGTTGACCCGCTGCCCGAACCGCAGCAGCCGCAGGCCGCCCGCGTCGAACGCGGCGGCGTCGAACGGCAGTTCCGTCCCGTCGTCCAGCAGCACGCTGCCCGAGCGCGTCTCGTCGTCGAACGTCCGCACCGTCCCCTGCATGCCGATCACCCTAACGGCGCGCCGGGCTCACGCGTCGGCGGCGAGGGCGGGGAGCCGGGCCGCGACGGACGCGGTGTGCGGGCCCGCGCCGAGCGCGAGAACCGCACGAAGATCGTCCGGGGTGTCCACATCCCGGCGTACGCTGTCGATGGAGTCCAGGACCAGTTCCCGGGCGCCCCGGGCGCGGTGCGCGGCGCGCGAGCCGTGCCCGAACGCCGGGGCGAACGGGACGCCGGGACGCGCGGTGTACAGGGTGGTGCCGACGCCCGCCGCGTCCGGGACGAACGCGTGCGGCGCGGCCGCGGCGGCGTCGAGGACGCGCGCGAGTTCGTCCGGCCGCAAAGCGGGCAAGTCAGCTGAAAGCGCCCCCACACCCGCGTCCGGGGCGGCCTCCCGGCCCCGCGCGGCCCCGTACTCCAGGGCCGGGTTGAGGCCCGCGTCGGGCTCGTCGGGCACGATCCGGGCGCCGAGGGCGGCCAGTTCGGCGGCCGGAAGGGGATCGTCGGTGACGACAATCACAGTGCGGACGCGGGCGCAGCGCAGTGCGGCGGCGACCGTGTCGGTGGCCACGGCCAGGGCGAGGTCCCGCCGGTGCGGGCCCGCGGCCGCGGACATCCGGGTCTTCGCCCTGGCCAGGACCTTGACCGGCACGACGAGCGACCACTGGAGGCGGGGCGCGCTGGGCGCAGCTTCAGAAGACATGGCAACTCGACACTATGCGCACGGAACCGCGAAACTTGAGGACACCCCGCGTTCACCCGGGGTACGGATCGGAAGGGGACGGGGCATGAGCCACGGGTATTCGCCGGCCTGGCGCAAGCTCACGATCGTCATCCTGCGCCCGCTGCTGTTCGGGCTGCTGAAACGGGACTGGCGGGGCCGGGGCAACGTACCCGGGGAGGGCGGTGTGATCATCGCCGCGAACCACATCTCCGAGTCCGATCCGCTGGCGCTCGCCCACTTCGTCTACGAGGCGGGCCGCTACCCCGTCTACCTGGCCAAGTCCACGCTGTTCGACGTGCGGTTCATCCGGGCCGTGCTGCGCGGCACCGGGCAGATCCCGGTGTACCGCGACAGCGCGGACGCGGCGATGGCGCTGCGGGACGCCGAACGCGCGCTGCTGGACGGCGAGTGCCTGATGTTCTACCCCGAGGGAAGCTGCACCCGCGACCCCGAGCTGTGGCCCATGACCGGCCAGACGGGCGTCGCGCGGATGGCGCTGCAGACGGGCGCGAAGGTCGTCCCGGTGGCGAGCTGGGGCGCGCACGAACTGCTGCCGTACAAGAAGGTCGAGCAGACCGGCCTCGCGGGCTCCCTGAAGAAGGGCTTCCACCCGTTCCCCCGCAAGACGATGCGGGTCATCGCGGGACCGCCCGTCGACCTGTCGCGGTACGAGGGCCGCCCGCTCGACCGCGAGACGCTGCGCGCCGCGACCGACGACGTCATGACGGCGATCGCCGGGCTGCTCGGCGAGCTGCGCGGCGAGGAGCCGCCGACGGAGCGCTACGACCACCACCGCGTGCTGGAGGAGCGGCGCGGCGCCGCGGTGCCCGGCGCCCGTCCGGCCGCGGACGACGCCGGGGCGCGCCCGTCCCGGAGCGAGGCGGCGGGCTCGTGACGTTCAAGACCGCGGTGATGGGCGCGGGCTCCTGGGGCACGACGTTCGGCAAGCTGCTGCACGACGCGGGCGGCGAGGTGGTCCTGTGGGGCCGCCGCCCCGGCGTCGTCGAGGCGATCAACGACCGGCACGAGAACACCGACTACCTGCCGGGCATCGCGCTGCCCGAGGGGATGCGCGCGACGCTCGACCCCGCCGAGGCCCTGCGCGGCGCCGACTTCGTCGCGCTGGCCGTCCCCGCCCAGACGCTCCGGGCGAACCTCGCCGCGTGGGTGCCGTACCTGCCGCCCGGCGCCGTCATGGTGAGCCTGATGAAGGGCGTGGAGGACGGCACGACGCTGCGGATGTCGGAGGTCGTGCGGGAGGTCGCGGACGTGCCGCAGGAGCGGGTCGCGGTGTTCTGCGGCCCGAACCTGGCGCGCGAGATCGCGAGCGGCGAGCCCGGCGCTGCCGTCGCGGCCTGCGCGGACGAGGACGCCGCCCGCCGCCTCCAGGCGGCGACGATGACCCCGTACTTCCGCGTGTACACGTCCACGGACGTCATCGGCTGCGAGCTGGGCGGCGCGGTGAAGAACATCGTGGCGCTGTGCGTCGGGATGTCGGTCGGGCTCGGGTTCGGCGCCAGCACGCAGGCGGTGCTGATGACCCGCGGCCTCGCCGAGATCACCCGGCTCGGGGTGGCGATGGGCGCGGACGAGCACACCTTCGCGGGCCTCGCCGGGATGGGCGACCTCGTCGGGACCTGCATGTCGCCGCTGTCGCGCAACCGGACGTTCGGGGAGAACCTCGGCCGGGGGATGACGCTGGAGCAGGTCATCTCGGTGACGAAGCAGACCGCCGAGGGCGTCAAGTCGGCGGAGGCGGTGATGGAACTGGCCCGCAAGCACAGCGTGGAGATGCCGATCGCGGAGGCGGTCACGGCCGTCCTGCACCACGGCGTGCCGATCAAGGAGGCCGCCGTGGCGCTGATCTCCCGGTCCCCGAAGGCGGAGCGTTATGGCGTGTGACCTGCGGCGGGCGTCCCGGCGGGCGGGCCCGGGGCGCTCGTGGCCGACCCCGGCCCGGCAGCGGTAGGGTCGGGGATCATGTCCCATTCCAAGATCCGCGTGGCCGTCGTGTTCGGCGGGCGCAGCAGCGAGCACGCGATCTCCTGCGTCACCGCCGGAGCCGTGATGGCCGCGATCGACCGGGACCGCTACGAGGTGGTGCCGATCGGCATCGCCCGTGACGGCCGCTGGGTGCTGGCGTCCGGCGACCAGCGGCTCGCGATCGAGGACGGCGTGCTGCCCGAGGTGGACGGCCGCGGCACCGCCCTCGCGCTCCCGTTCGACCCCGCCGGCCGCGGCCTGCTCGCCGTCGCCCCGGGCGAGGTCCCCGCCACGCTCGGTGAGGTCGACGTCGTCCTGCCGCTGCTGCACGGCCCCTTCGGCGAGGACGGCACCATCCAGGGCATGCTCGACCTCGCGGGCATCCGCTACGTCGGCGCCGGGGTGCTGGCCAGCGCGGTCGGCATGGACAAGGGGTTCATGAAGCTCGTCTGGCAGGCGCAGGGCCTGCCCGTCGGCCCGTACGTGCTGGTCGGCGACCGGGAGTGGCGCCGCGAGCGCAAGCGCAAGATCGACGAGATCAAGGAGCTCGGCCTGGACGCGGGCCGCGCCGTGTTCGTCAAGCCCGCGCGGGCCGGGTCGAGCATGGGCATCAGCCGCGTCACGTCCGAGGACGCCCTGGAGGCGGCGGTCGAGGCGGCCCGCGAGCACGACCCGAAGGTCATCGTGGAGGCCGCGATCGAGGGCCGCGAGATCGAGTGCGGCGTGCTGCAGGGCCTGGGCGACGGCCCGGCCGAGGCGAGCCTGCCCGCCGAGGTGCTGACGTCCGGCGACAGCGACTTCTACGACTTCGAGACGAAGTACCTCGACGGCGCCACCACGATGGCGATCCCGCCCGACCTGCCGGCCGCGGCCGTCGAGGAGGTGCGGCGCATCGCCGTCCAGGCGTTCGAGGCGCTCGACTGCGAGGGCCTCGCCCGCGTCGACTTCTTCCACACGCCGGACGGCCGCTGGATCCTCAACGAGATCAACACGATGCCGGGCATGACGCCCACGTCGGCGTTCCCGCAGATGTGGGCCGCGACCGGCCTGGACTACCCGGCCGTGGTCGACCGGCTCATCCAGACCGCCGTCGCCCGCTCCACCGGCCTGCGCTGACCCGACCCCCTACCCGTAGGGGAGCCAGGCCCGGTCGGCGAGGGTCGCGGCGTCGGACGCGCGGGCGCCCGCGTCCGAGAACGTCCACAGCGTGCCGCCGATGACGGCCGACCGGCGGATGGACGCGTCCGGATGCCGGACGGCGCCCGCCTTCGCGACGCCGTCCCGGGTCACCGTCAGGACGAGCGCCTCGTTCGTCCCGCCGCCGGGCTCGTCCACCGGCAGGACGGTGAGGCCGGTGCGGGCCCAGTGCAGGAAGGCGTGGGGGTCGAACTCGGCGGCCGAGGTCGCGCCCGGGACCCGGTACGCGGCGATCCGTCTCGGCTGCCCGGTGACGTCGAACAGCGACACCTGCAGGCCCTCGACGCGGCCGGACGCGTCCGCGTCCTGCCCGACGCCGAGGAGCCGTCCGTCCGCCACGGGGTGCAGGTAGGCGGAGTAGCCGGTGATCTTCAGTTCGCCGGTGACGCGGGGACGGCGCGGGTCCGACAGGTCGAGCATGTACAGCGGATCGGTGCGGCGGAAGGTCACCACGTAGGCGGTGGGGCCGGTGTAGCGGACCGCGTAGATGCGCTCGGTCTTTCCGAGGCCGCCGACGAAGCCGATCCGCTCCAGGCGGGGGCCGCGCTGCCGCAGGACGTGGAGCGAACTGCTCGACTTGCGCGCGTCCCCGGGCAGGGACGTCGTCGCGATGCGGAGATTTCCGTCATGCTCGGACATCGCGTACTGGTTCAGGAGGTGTCCGGACACCGACCCGGACGCTGCGAACTCCGGGCGCCCGCCCGGCCGCAGCGTGAGCTTGTGGACGTCCGTGCGCTCGGCCGTCGCGGACCGCTCGGCGTACGGGCGCGGCGGCATGCCCGTGATGTACAGGTTCTCGCCGTTGCCGTAGACGGTGGAGCCGTCGACCGCGATGCCGATCGGGCGCGGGTCGGCGAGGCCGTCCGCCAGATCGAGGGTCAGCACGCTCAGCATCGAGGCGCTGCCGCTGTAGGCGGCCGGGCGGCTGACCCGGTCGCATGGGGCCTGGAACTCGGCCTTCGCGCCGCCTGCGCGGTCGATCCGGAACGTCGGCAGCCATGCGTTCAGGGGCGCCCGCAGCACCGCCCGCCGGTCGGCCTCGATGGCCGCCTTCTCGGCTTCCTCCTCCGCTTCGTCCCGTCCCGCCGGGGCGGCGGGGAGGCGGCGTTCGGGGAAGTCGATCCGCGGCGCCGACTTCACGACGAGGTGGACCGTCCCGCCGGTCTGCCGCGCGTCCACGTACTCGGTGTCGGACGTCAGCGTGGCGACGACGCGCGGGGCGGCGGAGACGTCCACGAGCGTCAGCCGTGTCCGCGGCGACGGGGGAGCGGGCGGGGGCGGGGACGGGCGCCGCGGCGAGCCGTCGTCCGGCAACTGCGCCCGGCCCTTGAACGCCACGAGCGTGCGCCGGGACTCCAGGACCAGGACGCGGTCGCCGTCCATGAGGAGCCGCCGGTCGGCGCCCCGGGCCGCCCCCGGCAGGTCCAGCGTGTGGGCGACCTTCCGGGCGGCCGGGTCGATGACGTGCAGGTCGCCGTCGCCGAGCGCGACGATGCGGCGGCCGTCGGTCTTCACGAGGTCGGGCTCGTCCGCGCCGCGCTCGTGCGCGTTCGTCCGGGAGTGCTCCGGGACGGCCGCCGCCTTCCCCGCGGCACCCGGCGCGGCGGGCGCGGACCGGCGCATGTCGAGCGCCGACGAGTCCGGAGCGGACGTCCCGTCCGGGCCCACCTGTGCGGCGGTCGCCCGCCGCAGGCCGTCCAGGAGCCGCTCGCAGGTGCGGTAGCCGACCAGGGCCATCGGCGGCGGGGGCACCGGCTCCGGGGCGTCCTCCGCCCGCAGGGCGCAGCCGCCCGCCACCGCCACCGACGCGGCGGCCATCGCGACCGCCGGGACCGTACGTGCGCGCATTCGCGTGAGACGCGGGCGGGCCGCGTCCGGTTCCCGCCGAAGCGAGACCCGGCCGAGATCGTTCGTCGCGTCGAGGGACGTCCGGATGTGCCACGCTTAGGGCGTCCGTCCCGACCTGGAGGAGAACGCACCCGTGTGGCATGCCGAGACACCGGATCGCATCGGCCCGTACCGGGTGATGGACCGGCTCGGCGAAGGCGGGATGGGCACCGTCTACGCCGGCACGGACGCCTCCGGCCGCAAGGTCGCGATCAAGGTCATCCGGCGCGAGTACGCCGCCGACCCGCAGTACCGGGCCCGGTTCGAGTCCGAGGTGCGGGCCGCCCAGCGCGTCCGCCCGTTCTGCACCGCGCCCGTCCTGGACGCCGACCCGCGCGCCGACCCCCCGTACCTCGTGACCGAGTTCGTCAACGGGCAGAGCCTCGACGCCGCCGTCGCCGAGAACGGGTCGCTGCGCGGCGCCGACCTCGAGGCCGTCGCGGTCGGCATCGCCACCGCGCTGACCGCCATCCACGACGCCGGCGTCGTCCACCGCGACCTCAAGCCCGCGAACGTCCTGCTGTCCACCTTCGGGCCCCGCGTCATCGACTTCGGCATCGCCCGCTCCCTCGACGGGACGCGGCTGACCGCGACCGGCGGCATCGTCGGCACCCCCGCGTTCATGGCCCCCGAACAGCTCGACGGGCGCGGCGCGTCCCCCGCCTCGGACGTCTGGGCCTGGGGCGCCACCGTCGCGTTCGCCGCCCGCGGCGACACCTGCTTCGCGGGCGACTCCCTCCCGGCGATCATCCACCGGATCATGAGCGCCGAACCGGACCTGAGCGGGCTCGACGGCTCGCTCTTGCACACCGTGCGCCGCACCCTCGCGAAGGACCCGGCGCACCGGCCGTCCGCCCAGGAACTCCTCGACGGCCTCATCTCCAGCGGCGTCCGCACGCCGCAGCCGCAGCCGCAGCCGAGCACGAGCCCGCCCGCGCCGCGCCCTGCCCCGTCCGTGTCGGCGTCGGGGCCGTCCGCGTACCCGGGGCCCGCGCTCGCCGACGGCGAGGCCGAGGCGCTCGTCGAGCGGCAGTACCGGCAGGCCGCGCAGGCCGGCGACCCGGCGGCGATGCGCAACCTCGCCGCGCTGCTCGGCCGCCAGGGCCGCACCGCCGAGGCCGAGTCGTGGAACCGGTACGCCGACGCCGTCGCGACCCGCCCGTCCTACGGCCCGCCGCCGCGCCACCACGCACCGGCGGCCCCGCACGCCGCCCCCACCACGAACCCGCACGTGAAGCCGCCGCTCAACAGCTACGCGATCTACGCCCTCACGTTCGGGCTCGTCGGCCTCGTGACGTGCGGCCTCCCGTCCATCCCGGCGATCGTCGCCGGGCACCTCGCCTGGGGGCGCGTGCGCCGCTCCGGCGAACGCGGCCTCGGCCTCGCCCTCACCGGCATCGCCCTCGGCTGGGTCATGGTCGCGTTCTGGCTGATCCTCCTCATCGGCATACTGGCGCCTCCGGCCGACGGGGCGTGAATAAACCGGTTGTGCGCCCGCCGCGGCGGATGGCACCGTAGATCACGTCAGCCCGTCGAAGACGGTGACGCGAGACCCCGAGAGGAGGACCGGCCATGGCACTGACGCTGTATCGACTTGGCAGCCGACTGCCCTCGGCGTCGCACGCCCGCCCCGGCCGGTATCCCGCCTCCTAAGGCCTTCCCCCCGGCCGAGCCGCCGCGAGCGACGCCTCCTCGCCCGACACGAGCGGCTCTACCCCAACCGGCAGAGGGACCACTTTCAGGAAGTGGACGTTCCGGGTTCGAATCCCGGGAGCCGCACGCACGCCTCCGTAGTCCAACGGTAGAGACGGCAGCATGAGGTGCTGTGTGCTGGGGGTTCGAATCCCTCCGGGGGCACGACGCGGACCGCGTCCTTCGGGACGCCGGCCCGCACGAGGGGCGGCGCCGACGCCGGAGAGTCGGGCCTGCCTGTAAAGCAGGTGCCTCGCGCTGAGTGGGTTCGACTCCCACCCGCCCCACCGAGCCGCCCGTGTTGCGGCGCGTCCGGTCCTGGACTATGTCTAGACGGGTGTCCGGGGAACAGGTGACGATCGAGGCCACGCGGCGGCGGCTCACGGAGCGGCAGGCCGAGACGGTGCGGCGGCTGACCGACGCCGCCGTCGACGAGCTGCGCGAGAGCGGCTACGACGGGCTGACCGTCCGCAACGTCGCCCGCCGCGCCGGGGTCGCGCCCGCGACCGCCTACACCTACTTCGCCTCCAAGAACCACCTGATCACCGAGGTGTTCTGGCGGCGGCTCGGCGCTCTGCCGCCGGTCCGGGCGGACGGCCCGCTGCGCGCGCGGGTGATCGAGGTGCTGCGGGAGATCGCGCTGCTGGTGTCGGACGAGCCGGAGCTGGCGGCGGCCTGCACGACGGCGATGCTCGGCACCGACCCGGACGTCCGCGAACTGCGGGCCCGCATCGGCGTCGCGATCCGCGGGCGGCTCACGGCCGCGCTGCGCGAGCACGCAGACGAGCGGACGCTCGGCGCGCTGGAGCTCGCCTACTCCGGCGCGCTGCTGCACGCGGGCATGGGGTACACGTCGTACTCCCGCATGGCCGACCGGCTCGCCGAGATGGCCGAGCTGATCCTGCCCGACCCCGAGTGAGGCGGCGGGGCGGGTGCGGCGGCGGGGCCGAGGCGGGGCCGGTCAGATCTGGCCTTCGGGCTTCTCCGGGATCGTGGCCTTGATCGCCGGGGAGAGCTCGATGAGGACGTCGCCCGCCGGGTGGTACTCCGGCGGGACCGTCACCTCGACGTACGCCTGCCGGGCCACCGCCGTGTAAGTGACCGGCGGGTCACTGGGGGTGGGGTACCAGTTGATCCCGTTGATCGTGACGAGCTGCGACTCCGGCCGCAGCGTCGCCGGGCGCGGGACGCCGCAGCGCAGGCCGATCGGGGGCGAGCCCCACGCCGCCGTCAACGCGGTCTCCGGCGCGGTGTCGCGCCGGTCCTGCCCGTGCAGCTTCTCCGGCAGCCGCAGCCCCTCGCAGAGCCGCCGCGCCGCCGCGTCCGGCTCCGGCGGCGCGACCTGCACCGCTCCGTCGCCGCACGCCACGGCCAGGGCCGCCACCAAGGCGAGGACCGTCGCCGGCGCCCCCCGACGCTTCACCATCGACCGCTTGCTCTCCCGTCAGATGTGCACGATCGGGCAGGTCAGCGTCCGGGTGATCCCCTCGACGGTCTGGATCTGCGCGACGACGAGCTTGCCGAGTTCGTCCACGTTGTTCGCCTCCGCCCGGACGATCACGTCGTAGGGGCCGGTGACGTCCTCCGCGCGCGTGACGCCCGTCATGCCGGAGATATGGCCCGCCACCTCGGCGGCCTTGCCGACTTCGGTCTGGATGAGGATGTAGGCCTGCACCATCACGTCCTCCCCGGGCGGAGAAAATGCCGTCGGACGGTTCACCGTATCGCGTTACCCGCTCCGGCGGGCGGTCGGGGCGGTACGAACCGGCGACCGCGCGGTGAAAACATGGACGGATGGCGACGATCGGGGAGCTGGGCGAGTTCGGGCTGATCGAACGGCTGACGGCGCGGCTGCCGCGGGGGCCGCGGGTGCCGCTCGGGCCGGGGGACGACGCGGCGGTGATCGCGGCGCCGGACGGGCGGGTGGTCGCGACGACCGACCTGCTCGTCGAGGGCCGGCACTTCCGCCGCGACTGGTCGGGCCCCTACGACATCGGCCGCAAGGCCGCCGCGCAGAACCTCGCGGACGTCGCCGCCATGGGCGCCCGGCCCACCGCGCTGCTCATCGGGTTCGCCGCGCCGACCGGCACCGAGGCGGACTGGGCGGACGGCCTGTACGCGGGCCTCGCCGACGAGTGCGAGGCCGCGGGGGCGTCCGTCGCCGGGGGAGACGTCGTGGCGGCGCCCGAGATCACGCTGGCGGTGACCGCGCTCGGCGACCTCGGGGGCGGCGCGCCGCTCACCCGGGCCGGGGCGCGTCCCGGCGACGTCGTGGCCGTCCGGGGCCGGCTGGGCTTCGCGTCGGCGGGCCTGGAGCTGCTCACCGCCGGACGGGACGGCCCCGCGGAGCTGCTCGCGGCCCACCGGCGCCCGGAGCCGCCCTACGACGCCGGGCCGCAGGCGCGGGAGCTGGGCGCGACCGCCCTGCTGGACGTCAGCGACGGGCTGCTGCAGGACCTCGGGCACATCGCGGCGGCCAGCGGGGTCCGGATCGACGTGGAGTCCGCGGCGGTCCCCGTGGCGGCCGTCCTCGGTCCCGGCGGGCTGCGGCACGCGCTCACCGGTGGCGAGGACCACGCGTTCGCCGGTACGTTCCCGGCGGCGGCCGTCCTGCCGCCGTCCTGGACGCGGATCGGCGCCGTCGCGCGCGGAACGGGCGTCCGGGTCGACGGGCGCGTTCCGGAAGGCGGGGGATGGGACCATTTCCGCACGTGAACGGAGCTTTAACCGGAATTGAGGAGTGCGGGGCGTTCATCGGTCCGGTAGGCATATTTGGTGCCGGTTTGGTATACATCCCCTGACCGACGAGGAATGGAATGGGACGACACTCCAAACCCGAGCAGCCCGAGGACGAGCCCGGAGCGAGCGCGCAGGCGCCGCCGGGCCGGTCCCTCGGTACGTCCGCCGGACCTCGCTACGACGGCTTCGCCGGCCCCACCGACGATCAGGTGTTCGTGTCCCGGCCGGGCAACCACCGGCGACCGTCCGGGCCGCCGCGCGGGCGGGGCGGCGCGCCGGACCCGAGGCCGGGCGGCCCCCATACCGGCCCCCGCGCCACCGTGCCCGACGGCACGCCCACGATGCCGCCCGGACGCGGCGGCCCGCTCCCGCCCGGCGGTCCCGTGCCGCCCGCCGGGTCCGTGGACCCCGCCCCCGGGGACCCCGACGGGCCGGACGCGTCCAAGCCGCGGCGGGTCGCCCGGTTCGTCGGCTCGCTGCCGTTCCCGCTGATGCCGATCGTCGCGCTCGTGATCGCCGTCGGCATCGTGTCGTACGCGCTGAGCACGCAGCAGATCTCGCTCAACTTCGCGGGCGGGGCGCCCAAGAACCCGCAGGCGACGGCCAACGACAGCCAGGTGCTCCAGCACGGTCCCGGGCAACGCGCCGACACCGGCGGACGGCCTGACGGGCTCGTCGTCGCGTTCAACGTGGCGTCCAAGAACGCGGAGGGGTTCCGGGCGACCGCCACCATCGCCAACCAGGGGGAGCGGCCGGTCGCCGAGTGGGCCCTCGCCTTCACGATCCCGAACGCCGTGGTCGCCGAGGTGCAGGGCGCCACGGTCGCCGAGGTCGGGCGGGTCACGAAGGTGCACGGGACCACCGCGATCCCCGCGGGCGACGCCGTGAAGATCGTCTTCACCGCGAGCGGCACGCCCGCGAAGCCGACCTACTGCGTCCTCAACGAGCTGGAGTGCGCGCTCGCCTGAACCGCCCGCCCCCGGACCGGGGGCGATCCGTAACGGGACGATCCGCAATAAGGTGGACGCATGCCCCACGATGCGCCCGCTCCCCAGGCCCCGCCGCTCGTCCTCACCATCGCCGGTTCCGACTCCGGCGGCGGCGCCGGCATCCAGGCGGACCTCAAGACCATGCTCGCCCTCGGCGTGCACGGCATGAGCGTGATCGCCGCCGTCACCGCGCAGAACTCCCTCGGCGTCCAGGGCTACTGGGAGCTGCCCGTGGAGGCCGTCCGCGCCCAGCTCGACTCCGTGCTGTCCGACATCGGGGTGCACGCCCTCAAGACCGGGATGCTCGCCTCGACCGCGCTCGTCGAGACGGTCGCCGAGGCCCTCGCGGCGTCCGACGCGCCCTCCGTGGTCGACCCGGTCGGGGTGTCCAAGCACGGGGACTCGCTGCTCGCGCCCGAGGCCGTCGACGCCGTCCGCGGGGCGCTGCTGCCCGCCGCGACCGTCGTCACCCCGAACCTGTTCGAGGTCGAGCAGCTCACGGGCGTCAAGGTGGTGGACGAGTCGGGGATGCGCGAGGCCGCCGAGGCCGTCAAGGCGCTCGGCCCGCGGTGGGTGCTGGTGAAGGGCGGCCACCTGCCCGGCGAGCCCGCCGACCTGCTGTTCGACGGGGAGCGCGAGCACCGCTTCGCCGCCCCCCGGCACGACAACCGGCACACCCACGGGACGGGATGCACGCTCGCGTCCGCGATCGCCTCGCACCTGGCGCTGGGCGCGGACGTCCCGACGGCCGTCGCGCGCGCCAAGGAGTACGTGACGGGCGCCATCGCCGCGGGCTTCCCCCTCGGCGGCGGCATCGGCCCGGTCGATCACGCCTGGATGCAGCGCGCCCGGTAGCGGCGCGCCGGGCGGCAAGGCCGGTCGGCGGCCGCCGGGCCGGAGGTCTTCCGGACATGCGAAAAGTCGGCTCCTCGGACGCTTCCGATGAGCCGACTCGCCGCTGAGCCCGGCCGCGCGGGCCGGACGCCCGCGGTCAGACCGTGGGCTTGATGATCTTGCCGGCCTTGATGCAGGACGTGCAGGCGTTGATCCGCTTCGTGCCGCCGTTCACGACGGCGCGCACGCGCTGGATGTTGGGGTTCCAGCGGCGCGGGGTGCGGCGGTGCGAGTGGGAGACGCGCATGCCGAAACCGGGTCCCTTGCCGCAGACGTCGCAAACGGAAGCCACGGGAAACTCCAAGTGGGTGTCGATGCTCTAACCGGAGCGCCGCCCGTCGCCGTAGGGGGCGAACCGGACATCATCGGCGCTCACGAGGGAACGCCTGGACGAGGCGCATGGATCAGAGTAGCCCACCGCGCCCGCGTTGAGCGAATCGGCCTGCGCCGATGCGGGGCGACGCCTGATTCACGTCACCGGTATGGGCTACAAAGGACGGCGTGGCGAATCTCGACGAGCCGTTGCGGAAGGTACTCGGCGACAAGACGGCCAAGGTCCTGGAGAAGGGCCTCGACCTGCACACCGTCGGCGACCTCCTGCACCACTACCCGCGCCGGTACGCGCACCGCGGCGAGCTGACCCCGCTCAGCGGCCTGCAGGACGGCGAGCACGTCACCGTCATGGCCGAGGTCGTCAAGGTGCAGGGCCGCAGCATCACCCGCAGCCCCGGCTACGTCCTGGAGATCACCGTCACGGACGGCACCGGCCGGCTCAAGCTCAGCTTCTTCGGCCGCAAGGGCTCCTACAAGCCGGAGAAGGAGCTGTCGCCCGGCACCCGCGGCCTGTTCGCCGGCAAGATCAGCACGTACGTGCCGCGCAGCGGGCAGGTGCAGCGGCAGCTCACCCACCCGCAGTACAAGGTCGTCGCGGAGAAGACCGCCGAGCAGGCAGCGCAGGAGTGGGCCGACGAGATCATCCCGATCTACCCGTCCACCAAGGGCCTCGACATCGAGGCGATCAGCAAGTCCGTCGGCACGGTGCTGGACAACCTCGAACTGCCGACCGACCCGATGCCCGGGTCCCTGCTGCGCCGCCGCGGCCTCATCGGGCTGCGCGAGGCGTACGAGGGCATCCACCGGCCGAAGAGCTGGGACGAGCTGGGCCGTGCGAAGGCCCGCCTCAAGTGGGACGAGGCGTTCGTCGTCCAGGTCGCCCTGGCGCAGCGCCGCCGCGCCGCGGGCGCGCTCCCCGCGACGCCGCGCCCGGCCCGGCCGTCCGGCCTGCTCGCCGACTTCGACGCCCGCCTGCCCTTCGAGCTGACCGAAGGGCAGCGCGCGGTCGGCGCGGAGATCGCCGCCGACCTCGCCCGCGAGCACCCCATGCACCGCCTCCTCCAGGGCGACGTCGGCGCGGGCAAGGCGCAGCCGCTGGACGCGGGCGTGCTGACACCCCGTGGGTTCAGGCGCATGGGAGACATCCGGACGGGCGACGAGGTCATCGCCCCGAGCGGCGAGATCACGACCGTGACGGGTGTCTTCCCCCAAGGCGTCCGGGACGTTTACCGGCTCGAGTTCTCCGACGGCACGACGGTCGAATGCGATGACGAGCATCTGTGGGGTGTGAAGACCGACACGGGGTGGCAGCGGGGCGGCCCCCTCGAAGTCCTTTCCACACGACGGCTTCGGGAGGATCTTCTCCGCAAGTCCGGGGGCGGCAAGTGGTACGTCCCTTTGACCGAGCCGCCGGAGCTCGAGTGCGGAGGCGAGCGGCCGATCGATCCGTATCTCTTGGGGCTGCTGCTCGGCGACGGATGCATGAAATACGGCCGGGTGGAGATTTCCACCCGGGATCCGGAGATCGTGGACGCGGTGGAAGCACTGATGCCGGTCGGGTGTCGCATACGGCAGAAGACGGGTCGTCCGCTCGACTGGCTGATCCTCGGTGAGCGCCGTGGCGGGGGAAACCCGCTGCTCGCCGCTCTGCGCGAACTCGGGGTGTACGGGACGGGTGCGCACGACAAGTTCGTCCCGTCCGCCTACTTGGAAGCGCCGACGAAGGAACGGCATGCGCTTCTGCAAGGGCTCCTCGACACGGACGGGACTCTGCGGGCGGAAGGCAGGGACGTCAGCTTCCTGTCTGCGTCCCGGGCATTGGCCGATGCCGTTGCCTGGCTGGTTCGTTCGCTCGGTGGGTATGCGCGCTGCCGGCAGATCTCCAAAGCAGGGGGTCTTTACTGGACGACCAGCATCTCCTTGCCCAACGCCTTCGCCCCCTTCAGGCTTTCCCGCAAAGCAGAAAGACTGAAGCCGCGTTCCAAGTATGAGCGCAGGCGGAAGGGCATACGCGCGATCGAGTACGTCGGCCGCAAGGAGGTCCAATGCATCTCCGTGGCCCATCCTGATCGTCTCTACGTCACCGATGGCTGGACGCCCACCCACAACACGATCGTGGCGCTGCGCGGGATGTTGCAGGTGGTGGACGGGGGCGGGCAGGCGGCGCTGCTGGCGCCGACCGAGGTCCTCGCGCAGCAGCACCACCGGTCGATCACCGGGATGCTGGGGGAGCTGGCGCGCGCCGGGCAGCTCGACGGGGCCGAGAACGCGACCCGGGTGGCGCTGCTGACCGGGTCGCTGGGTGCGAAGGCCCGCAAGGAGGCGATGCTGGACGCGGCGTCCGGCGCGGCGGGCATTGTCGTCGGGACGCACGCGCTGCTCCAGGAGTCGGTGCAGTTCGCCGACCTCGGGCTGGTGGTGGTGGACGAGCAGCACCGGTTCGGCGTCGAGCAGCGCGACGCGCTCCGCGAGAAGACCGCCGGGGGACGGCCGCACGTGCTGGTCATGACGGCGACGCCGATCCCGCGGACGGTCGCGATGACCGTGTTCGGCGATCTGGAGACGTCCGTCCTGGGGCAGCTCCCGGCGGGCCGCTCGCAGATCCAGACCGTCGTGGTGCCGCCGGAGAAGCCCGCGTTCCTCGCGCGGACGTGGGAGCGCATCAAGGAGGAGGCGGGGCAGGGCCGGCAGATCTACATCGTGTGCCCGCGCATCGGCGAGCAGGAGGGCGACGAGGGCGACGCGTACGGGTCCGAGGAGGGGCGCCGGTCCCCGCTCGGGATCATGGAGCTGCTGCCGAAGCTGGAGGAGCTCCTCGCCGGGCTGCGCATCGGCGTCCTGCACGGGAAGCTGCCGCCCGACGAGAAGGACGCGGTGATGCGCCGGTTCACCGACCGGGAGCTGGACGTCCTGCTCGCCACCACGGTCATCGAGGTCGGCGTCGACGTGCCCAACGCGACCGTGATGGTGATCATGGACGCGGACCGGTTCGGCGTGTCGCAGCTGCACCAGCTGCGCGGCCGGGTCGGCCGGGGGTCCCTGCACGGGCTGTGCCTCCTGGTCACCGACGCCGAGCCGGGGTCGAAGGCCCGCGAGCGGCTCGACGCGGTGGCGTCCACGACCGACGGGTTCGAGCTGTCGCGCCTCGACCTGGAGCAGCGCCGGGAGGGCGACGTCCTCGGCGCCGCGCAGGCGGGCCGCGCGTCCAGCCTGCGGCTGCTCACCCTCCAGCGGGACGAGGACGTCATCCGCGACGCCCGCGAGGAGGCGACCGCGCTCGTCGCGGCCGACCCCGAGCTGGCGGACCACCCAAGCCTGGCGGCCGAGCTGGCGTCCCTCCTGGACGAGGAGCGCGCCGACTTCCTCGAGAAGGGCTGACCGCCCGGGGGACGGCCCGATTGCGGGCCTGACGCCCGAAGTGACCGCCGGTCACGCAGAACGCACGGCTCGTCACCTGCGTCCAACTTTATGGCGGATGCGGAGTGGCCATCCGGTGCCGCCGCGGGTACGAGTCCCGTGGCGGATCGCGTGCGACGGAGGAGCACCCATGACGGGCGTCGACCCCCTGCTGCCGGGGGACCCCGCGCGGCTGGGCCCGTACGAGCTGGCCGGGCGGCTGGGCGAGGGCGGGCAGAGCATCGTCTACCTGGGGCGGCGGGAGGACGGCGCGCAGGCGGCGGTCAAGCTGCTGCGCGCGCAGCTCAGCCGCAACCCCGAGTGGCGGTCGCGGTTCGAGCGCGAGCTGGGGGTGATCGGGCGGGTCGCCGGGTTCTGCACCGCGCAGGTCCTCGACGCCGACTTCTCCGGCGACACCCCGTACGTGGTGAGCGAGTACGTCCCCGGCCCGTCGCTCAGCGCGCTCGTCGGCGAGCGCGGGCCGCGCACCGGGACCGACCTGGACCGGCTCGCGATCGGCACCGTCACCGCGCTCGCCGCGATCCACCGCGCCGGGATCCTGCACCGCGACTTCAAGCCGTCGAACGTCCTGATGGGGCCGGACGGTCCGCGCGTCATCGACTTCGGCATCGCGCGGGTGCTGGGCTCGTCGTCGTCCCGGGGCAGCGGGATCATGGGGACGCCGTCCTACATGGCGCCCGAGCAGATCGCCGACGGCGACCTCGGCACGGGCGTCGACATGTTCGCGTGGGCGGCGACGATGCTCTTCGCCGCGACCGGGCGGCACCCCTTCGGCAACGACAACATCTCCGCGGTGTTCCACCGCATCCTGCAGTACGAGCCGGACATGTCCGCGCTTCCCGACTCGCTGCGCGCCGTCGTGGCGGCCTGCCTCGCCAAGGATCCGGCGCGCCGCCCGGAGGCGCAGCAGGTGCTGCTCGACCTGCTGGGCGGCGCGGCGCCGGCCGCGTCGGCCGGGCCCGGCGGCGTGCGGGACGACCGGGCGCTGAGCACCGGCGCGCAGTTCGCCGCGCCCTCGCACGTCCCCCCGCACGCCCCGACGCACCCCATGCCGCGCCCGCCCGCGCCCGCCGACCCGAACCCGCACGCCGCCCCGGGGCCGGACGCCGAACGTCCGGGGCCGTCCGCGCCGCCGTTCACGGACCCGCACGGGGCGCCGTCCACGAACCCGCGGACGTCCCCGCCCGGGGTCGGGGGGCACGCGGCGAACGCGGTCGACACCGTCCCGCCCGTGCGGCGGCGGCGCGGCCTGCGGATCGCGGCGCTCGCGCTGCCGCTGGTGCTGCTCGCCGGCGGCGGGACGACCTGGGCGGTGCTGGCCGCCGGGTCCGGCGAGCCGGACCCGCCGCCCGCCGCCGGCTCCGCCGCGCCGCCGCCCGCCGCGGCCGCCGCCGTCCGTCCGGCCGAGCACGCGATCACGACGGTGCTGAGCTTCGACCACGCCTCCTACGAGCGGAACGTGACCGCCGCGCACGGGGTGGCGACCGAGCGGTACGGCGCCGACTACGACCGGCAGCTCGCCGCCCGCGACTACCGCGCGGAACTGGAGGCGAAGGACGGCTCCGTGACCACCGACATCGCCGACTCGGCCGTCGTCTCCGCCGCCCCGGACGCGGTGACCGTGCTGGCGTACGTGAAGCGGACGGTCCGCGCGTCCGGCGCCGAGCCGGACCTCCTCGCGGACCCGATGCGCGCCACCATGGTCCGGCGCGGCGACCGCTGGCTGCTCGACACCCTCTACACGCTGAAGGCCGGGTCCCCGCGCGCCCGGACGACCGGCGCGGCGTGGCCGGGAGACCGCGCCGAGGACGTCCTGTCCGCCGTGGCGCGGCACCCGTCGATCACCGCGGGGACGATCGTGGACGCGGGCCTGCGGCCCGGCGCGTCCGGCGACGAGGTCACGGCACTGGTGGCGCTCGGCGCGTGCACGTCCGCGTGCGACGACGGGGACGGGATCGGCTTCCACCGGCTCCGGGTCGGCAGGGCCGGGGACGGCTGGCGGGTGATCGGCGCGCAGGAACTGTGAAGGGGCGCCTCCCGGCCGGGAGGCGCCCCCTCGCACGCGGAGTCAGCGGGCCTTCGTCATGAGCCCTCGGTCACGACTCCTCGGTCTCGCGCCTGCGCGTCATGGCCACCGCGGCGCCGCCGGCCGCGATGGCGGTCAGGCCGAGCGCCACCAGCGGGAGCGCGTCGGTGCCGGTGAACGGCAGTTCCTTCGGCGGCGTGAAGCCACCCGCGATCGTCCCCTCGCCGTCGCCGCTCCCGGCCGCGCCCGCCGCGCCGGCGGCGCCGGACGGCAGGTCGGGCGGCGCCGGCGACGCCGGCGCCGACGGGTCGGTGGGCAGCGGCGGGGGCTCCGGGCTCGGCGAGCCCGGGTCCTCCGGCGGGACGGGCGGAGTCGGCGGCGTCGGCGGGGTGGGCGGCGTCGGGTCCGGAGGGGTGGGCGGTGTCGGGGGAGTCGGCGGGTTCGGGGGAGTGGGCGGCGCGTCCGCGCAGCCCGAGCCGACGCAGCCGCTCAGCCCGAGCCGGGCGGAGATCGGCGTGCCCCCGGCCGCGGACGCCCGGACGCCGAGCGTCGTCCCGGCCGCGATCATCGGCGTCCCCGCCGACAGCGTCGCGCCCGTCCCGAGGTTCAGCGCGGCGCTCCCGGCGGGCGTCCCGGCGCGGGCGCCGAGTTCCGCGCCCGCCTTGACGGTGGCGTCGGCGAGCGACACGCTGCCGCCCGCCCGCAGCCGCACGCCCGTGTCGAGGTGCGGGGTGCGGATCCCGGCGGTCAGCCCGAGCCCGGCGGTCGCCGTGCGGGTCCGCTCGTCGTAGCCGAGGGCGGCGTCGAGGCGGAGTTCCAGCCCGGCGGCCTGCTCCGTCCGCTCCACCGGCGCGGCGCCGGGCTTCTGCTCCCGGCCCGATTGCCGCTCCTGCTGCGCTCGCGCCTGCCGCTTCGGCTCGGCGGGCGCGCTCGCACGGGGCGCCGTGCTCGTCTCGCTCTTCGCGCGCCCGGCGGGGGCCCCGTCGCCCGCCGTCCGCTCCGGCTCGTCGCGGTCGAGGGTCCGGACCACGGGCTCGACGGTGCGCCGCAGCGCCGCCCCCGCGTCGTTCCGCCTCGTCTCCGCCTTCCCCGTGTTCGTCGTCTTCCTGGCCTTCGCCCGCTTGGCGCCGGCCGCGCCCTTGGCCGGTTGGTCGGCCGCGGCGCGGGCGGGAGCGCGCTCGGCGGAGAGCCGGGAGGTCTCGGCGTGGGAGACGCCGCTCATGGCGGCGATGCCCAGGACCGTCGCCCCGGCCGTCACCGCCAATCTCCTACCTTGGTGCACCAGTGCTCCTGAGGGTCGGGTGGTTGCACAACCTGCGAGCACGTTGGCACGCGAAGTAGTTGCTGTGAACATCAAGAGGCCGATTTGGTGGAGGTCCACAGAAGTCGCCGCTCCCGTTTGTGACATTTTTTGGGACCGCGATACTGAGGGGCATGACACGCGTGATCGCGGGGACCGCGGGCGGGCGGCGGCTCGCCGTCCCGCCGGGACGGGACACCAGGCCGACCAGCGACCGCGCGCGCGAGGGCCTGTTCGCGACCGTCCTCGCCCTCCTCGGCCCCCTGGACGGCCTGCGCGTCGCCGACCTGTACGCCGGATCGGGCGCGGTCGGCCTCGAGGCCCTGTCGCGCGGCGCCGCGCACGCCCTGCTCGTCGAGTCGCACCCCCGCGCCGCGAAGGTGCTCCGGCAGAACGCGAAAGATCTCGGCCTGCCCGGTGCGGTGCCTTGCGCGGACAAGGTCGAACGCGTCGTCGGCCGCCCGCCCGACGCGCCCTACGACCTGATCTTCGCCGACCCCCCGTACGCGCTGCCCGACGCCGCCGTCACCGAGCTGCTCGACGCCCTGCGCGACCACGGCTGGACGGCGCCGGACGCGCTCGTCGTCGTCGAGCGCGCGGCGCGCGGCCCGGCGCTGCGCTGGCCGGAGGGATACGAGGCCGACCGGGACCGCCGGTACGGGGAGGCGGTGTTCTGGTACGGCACCGCCACCGGCGGGGAGCGGGCGTGATCTTCGGCGTCCGCCGCACGGGTGATCGCGCCCGCCGCGCGCCGCGGACGGCACCACCGTCGGGGAGGCGTCGCCCGAGCGGTTCGCGCGCCCGCTGACCTCCGGGGAGGCCGCCGACCTGCGGGCCATGATGGAGGCCGTGGTCGAACGCGGGACGCCCCGCGAGGACCCCGGTACGCGGTCGCGGTGATGACCGAGGCGCCCGGCGCCGGCATCGAGTCCGGCCCGATCGCCGCGGAGATCATCGATGCGCTCGCGGCGTGACCGTCCGCCCCGGCCCCGACGCCGCACCGGGACGCGCCCGGGACGGACCGCCGAGCCCGGGTGAAAGCGGGCAGAATGGGATTTGGTACGTTCGCGCCGCAGGTCAGAAACCGGGAACGAAGGGGTTCGCGCCGTGCGCCGTGTCGTCTGTCCGGGATCGTTCGACCCCGTGACCAATGGTCATCTCGATATCATCAGCCGCGCCTCCAGCCTGTACGACGAGGTGGTCGTCGCAGTGCTGATCAACAAGAACAAGAAGAGCCTGTTCACCGTCGACGAGCGCGCGGACATGATCTCCGAGGTGACCAAGGGCTACGGCAACGTCCGCGTCGACAAGTTCTACGGCCTGACCGTGGACTACTGCAAGGAACAGAACATCCCGGTCATCGTCCGGGGGCTCCGCGCCGTCAGCGACTACGAGTACGAGCTGCAGATGGCGCAGATGAACCACCGCATCGCCGGCGTCGAGACCCTCTTCATGGCGACGAACCCCGAGTACGCCTTCCTCTCCTCCAGCCTGATGAAGGAGGTCGCGAAGTTCGGCGGCGACATCTCCGGCCTCGTTCCCGACAGCGTCCGCGACCGGCTCGTCGAGCGGCTCCGCGAGACCGGCTAGCCGGGACGCGCGCGGGCGGGGCGCGGCGGCGGCCCGGCGGCGGCCCGGCGGCGGGGCCGATCCGCTGGTGGGAGGGCCGCGAGTTGGGGACGGTGCCCGGCGTTCGGTACCCTGGGACATCGGCCATCACCAAAGGCCTTGATTCCCATGCCTCACGAAAGCAGGATTCCGCTGACACGCCTCGACCCCAATGCGCCGCTCGTGCTCGACACTCGGGCTCTCGGCAGGCAACCCGGGTCGTCGCGCGAGGAGCACCTGACCGTGCCGGCTCCGGAGGATTTCGGTGTGGAGATGGTGGGCGTCCCCGAGGGCGCCGCGCTCGAGCTGGACCTCCGGCTCGAGGCGGTGCTGGAGGGGGTGCTCGTCACCGGCACGGCGACGGTTCCCCTCGAAGGGGAGTGCGCCCGCTGCCTCGACCCGATCGCCTCGACGTTCGAGGCGGACTTCCAGGAGCTCTTCGTCTATCCTGACACCCGCTCCGGCGGGAACGCCGATGACGACGAGCTCTACCTCGAGGACGATCTGATCGACCTCGAACCGCTGCTCCGAGACGCGGTGGTGCTCGCGCTGCCGCTCTCGCCGCTGTGCCGGGACGACTGTCCCGGCCTGTGCGCGGAGTGCGGGGTCCGGCTGGCCGACGCCGGTCCGGACCACCGGCACGACGTCGCCGACCCCCGGTGGGCGGCACTGCGGGACATCGCCGCCGACATGGCGGGCGACGCCCCGGAGCGGGGGAGCGGGAGCCCAGGCGCCCGCGGTTCATCCGACCGACGAGAAGGAAAGCAGGAGGGCTGACGTGGCCGTCCCGAAGCGGAAGAAGTCCCGCAGCAACACGCGGCACCGGCGCGCGCAGTGGAAGACCGCGGCGCCGACCCTGGTCGACTGCCCGACGTGCCGCGACAAGAAGCTGCCCCACACCGCCTGCGCGACGTGCGGCACCTACGACCGGCGGCAGGTCATCACCCCGTCGGCCTGAGTCTTCCTCGCATCCCGGGGGGCGGCCCCGCGCACACGGCGCGGTCCGCCCCTCCAGGTGCGTGAAGGCACGACCACCCCGGCGCGCGACGTCGGCGTGGTGTCCGGCACGGCGGCCCGTGCCCGGAGCCGTGGTGCACGCCGGGATCAGCCGAACCGGCGCGCACCTCGTCTTCGCGGACCTCGCCGCGGGGCGACCGCCCCGCCCGGCCGGCCCGTCCGTCCCCGTGCGGGACGGCCCCGGGCCGTCCGTCCTCGTGCCGCGCCCTCCGCCGTCCCCGGCCTTCCGGCCGCGCGCCATCGAGGCGACCGCGCGTCCGCGCGGCGCACGGCCTGCGAGGAGGGCCCGTTGAGCGCCAAGAAGTCCGACCCCGCGCCCGACCGCGCGGAACTGACCCGCGCCCTCGGCGTCGAGGTCGACGACGCGCTGCTGGAGCGCGCGCTGACGCACCGTTCGTACGCGTACGAGAACGGCGGCCTGCCCACCAACGAGCGCCTGGAGTTCCTCGGCGACTCGGTGCTGGGCCTCGTCGTCACCGACACCCTGTACCGGGGGCACCCCGACCTGCCCGAGGGGCATCTGGCGAAGCTGCGCGCCGCCGTCGTCAACATGCGGGCGCTCGCGGGCGTCGCGCGCGGCCTCGGCGTCGGCGCGCACATCCGGCTGGGCCGCGGCGAGGAGGGCACCGGCGGCCGCGACAAGGCCTCGATCCTCGCCGACACCCTCGAGGCGCTGATCGGCGCCGTCTACGTCGACCGGGGCCTGGACGACGCGTCCGCGCTCGTCCACCGGCTGTTCGACGCCCTCATCACCCGCTCGGCGGGCCTCGGCGCCGGCCTGGACTGGAAGACGTCCCTGCAGGAGCTCACGGCCGTCGAGGAACTCGGCGTCCCCGAGTACCACGTCGCCGAGAGCGGCCCCGACCACCAGAAGACGTTCCGGGCGTCGGTGCGGGTCGGCGGCGAGACCTACGGGTCCGGGGAGGGCCGCAGCAAGAAGGAGGCGGAGCAGCACGCCGCCGAGGCCGCCTGGAACGCCATCCGCGACATGGCCGCCGCGCGGGAGAACGCCGAGAAGGCGGGCGCCGACCCGGCCGCCGGCGAGCAGCCCGCCGCCGGGACGGACGGGACGGGAGCCGGTGCCGCGTCCGGCGCGGGGAACGGCCGGGGTTCGCGTCCCGCCGGGCTCACCGGTGCCTGAGCTGCCCGAGGTCGAGGTCGTCCGGCGGGGCCTCGACCGCTGGACGACCGGCCGGACCGTCGAGAAGGCCGAGGTGCTGCACCCCCGCGCGGTGCGCCGCCACGAGGCCGGGCCGGCCGACTTCGCCGGGCGCCTCGCCGGACGCACCGTCCTCGCGCCGCGCCGCCGCGGCAAGTACCTGTGGCTGCCGCTCGCGGACGGCCCGGGCGCGGCGCCGTCCGAGGCGCTGCTGGCCCACCTCGGGATGAGCGGGCAGCTGCTCGTCGGCGAACCGGGCCGGGAGCCGCAGAAGCACCTGCGGGTGCGGATCGCGTTCACCGCCGGCCCCGCCGCCGACCCCCTCGACCTGCGGTTCGTCGACCAGCGGACGTTCGGGCACCTGATGGTCGCCGACCTCGTCCCCGACGCCGTCGCGGGCGCCGCCGAGCCCGCGCCGGACGGCGCCGGGCTCGTCCCCGCGCCCATCGTGCACATCGCCGCCGACCCCCTCGAGGCGGCCTTCGACGGCGACGCGCTGTACCGGGCGCTGCGGCGCCGCAAGACCGGGATCAAGCGCGCGCTCCTCGACCAGTCGCTGGTCAGCGGCGTCGGCAACATCTACGCGGACGAGGCGCTGTGGCGGGCGCGGCTGCACTGGGCGCGGCCGACGGAGACGCTGACGCGCGCCGAGGCGGCCCGGATCGTCCAGGCCGCGCAGGACGTGATGAGCGCGGCGCTCGCGGTCGGCGGGACGTCGTTCGACAGCCTGTACGTCGACGTGAACGGCGACAGCGGCTACTTCGAGCGCTCCCTGGACGCCTACGGCCGCCGGGACGAGCCGTGCCGCCGCTGCGGGACGCCGATCCGGCGCGACGAGTTCATGAACCGGTCGTCCTACAGCTGTCCCGTGTGCCAGCCGCGCCCGCGCCGCGGGCGGTACTAGGGTTCCCTGGTCGGCGGGGGTCGCCGGCGTGATCGACCGCGTGATCGACCGCGTGATCGACGAGGGGGGACGCGAATGAGCGACGACGAGGCGGTGCGGCTCACCGCATGGGTGCGGGGCCGCGTGCAGGGCGTCGGGTTCCGCTGGTGGGTGCGGGCGCGCGCGCTGGAACTCGGCCTGGTCGGGAGCGCGTCGAATTTGAGCGACGGCCGCGTCGAAGTGGTGGCCGAGGGGCCGCGCGGGAAATGCCGCAGCCTCCTGGAGATGCTGCACCCCGACGCCGCGTCCGCCGGTGCGCTGCCGCCCGATGGCCCCGGCCGTCCGGGCGCCGTGACGGGCGTGACGGAACGGTGGAGCGAGCCGCGTGGGACGGCCGAGGGTTTCGAGGAACGGTGACCGGGTAGGGAAGTCCGGTTTGTACCTGCTAAACTAGATGGTGAAAGGTTGTTACCGGCCTGTGATGTGCGTCTTGACCAGGACAGCGGCCGGTGCGACTCTAGACGATACGCGCACCAACATCAGTTGCTTCTCGTGCGCGATCCCTGCTGGTTGCTCAGCGTGGAGGACCTTTAGTCATGGCGAAGGCTCTACTCGGCCACGTCGGCGGTCCCGACCCCCGGATGGTCGCGGAGATGCGGCGCCTTCAGCAGCGCGTACGCGACCTGGAAGCCGAACTCGTACGGCTCCAGGCGGAGAACGACGCGCTCGCGACGGCGAACGAAGACGACGTGATGTCGCTCGCGGTGAAGGACCGTGAACCGGCGCTGACCTGATCGGCGTCGCAGAACCGATCGAACAGGGACGCCGGGGTTCTGGCGTCCCTAAAGTTTGCCCCAACGTCACCGGCGCGGCAGCAGGTCACCGGTCGCGCCGACCGGTATCCTCCTCGGAATGCCCGGCCCCCGCGCGGCGTGACCCGTGACGCGAGCGGGGACGGCGACTGAGCACCGGGCCCGGCGGGGGAGGCCCTCCGGCGCCGCGAGCGGCGCGCGCCCCGTCCCGACGGTCCCCCGGCACACCGACCGGAGGAGGACGGCGAGCGCGTGTATTTGAAGAGCCTGACGTTGCGCGGCTTCAAGTCCTTCGCGTCGTCGACCACGCTGAAGTTCGAGCCCGGCATCACCGCCGTCGTGGGGCCCAACGGGTCCGGCAAGTCCAACGTCGTGGACGCGCTCGCGTGGGTGATGGGCGAGCAGGGCGCGAAGTCGCTGCGCGGCGGCAAGATGGAGGACGTCATCTTCGCCGGCACGGCGAACCGGGCGCCGCTCGGCCGCGCCGAGGTCGTGCTGACGATCGACAACGCCGACGGCGCGCTGCCCATCGACTACACCGAGGTCACGATCAGCCGGCTGATGTTCCGGTCGGGCAGCAGCGAGTACGCGATCAACGGCGACTCGTGCCGGCTGCTCGACATCCAGGAACTCCTGTCGGACTCCGGCATCGGCCGGGAGATGCACGTCATCATCGGGCAGGGGCAGCTCGACCGGGTGCTGCACTCGGGTCCCGAGGGCCGCCGCGCGGTGATCGAGGAGGCGGCGGGCGTCCTCAAGCACCGCAAGCGCAAGGAGAAGGCGCTGCGGAAGCTCGACGCGATGCAGGGCAACCTCACCCGCGTCCAGGACCTGACGGGCGAGCTGCGCCGCCAGCTGAAGCCGCTCGGCAAGCAGGCGGAGATCGCGCGGAAGGCCGCGGTGATCCAGGCCGACCTGCGGGACGCGCGGCTGCGGCTGCTCGCGGACGACCTGGTCGCGCTGCGCACGAAGCTGGAGCAGGAGGCCGCCGACGAGGCGCAGATCCGCGAGCGGCGCACCGAGACCGAGCGGGCGCTCGCGCAGGCGCAGGAGCGCGAGGAGGCGCTGGAGGCCGAGGAGGCCGTCGCGGCGCCGAAGCTGAAGCAGGTGCAGGACACCTGGTACCGGCTGTCGGCGCTGCAGGAGCGGCTGCGCGGCGTCGCCGACCTCGCGGCGGAGCGGCACCGCAACGCCGCCGAGGCGCGGGAGGACGAGCGGCGCGGGCGCGACCCCGAGGACATGGAGCGCGAGGCCGCCGAGATCCGCGAGCAGGAGGAGATGCTGCGCGCCGCCCTGGACGAGGCGCAGGACGGGCTCGCCGACGCCGTGCAGGAGCGGACGGGCGTCGAGGAGGCCCTCGCCGGCGAGGAGCGGCGGCTGCAGGCCGCCGCGCGCGCCGCCGCCGACCGCCGCGAGGAGCTGGCGCGGCTGCGCGGCCGGGTCGAGGCGCTGCGCAGCAAGGCAGCCGCGGGACGGTCCGAGATCGGGCGGCTCGTCGAGGCGCGGGACGAGGCGGAGCGGCGGGCCGAGACCGCGCACGCCGAGTTCGAGGCGTTCGAGGCGGAGGTCGTCGACGACCCGGAGCTGGCCGCCGAGCACGAGGCCGCGCAGGAGGCGCTCGCCACCGCCAAGGACGCCGCCGAGCGGGCGCGCGACGGGGTGGCGGGGCCGCGCGGCGCCGTCAAGGAGGCGCGGCAGGCCATCGCGGCGGCGCGCAGCGCCGACCAGGCCGCGCAGAAGAAGGTCACGGCCCTGCAGGCGCGCATCGAGGCGCTGAACCTGACGCTGTCGGCCGCCGCCGACGGCGGCGAGGCGCTGCTGGAGGCGGGTTCCGACGGGTCCCTCGACGGGGTGCTCGGCACGGTCGCGTCGCTGCTGACCGTCCGGCCCGGGTACGAGACGGCGGTCGCGGCGGCGCTCGGGAACGCGGCCGAGGCCGTCGCGGTCGGTTCGCTGGACACCGCCGAGGCGGCGCTGGCGCTGCTGCGCTCCCGCGACGCGGGACGCGCGGGCCTGCTCGTCGGCGGCGGGCCGAACGGGGACGCGTCCGCGCGGCTCGACGGCGTCGACTACGCGATCGACGCCGTGACCGTCCCGGACGGCGTCCGGCACGCCCTCGCGCACCTGCTGCGCGACGTCGCGGTCGTCGACGACGTCGCGGCCGCCGCCGCGCTCGTCCGGCGGGAGCCCGCGCTGCGCGCCGTCACCCGCGACGGGGAGCTCGTCGGCGCGCACTGGGCGCAGGGCGGCGCGGCGGGCGGCGCGCAGAGCCTGCTGGAGATGCGGACGACCCTCGACCGGGCCGCCGAGGACCTCGCGGCCGCCGAGACCGCCGCCGAGACCGCCGCGGCCGGGCTGGCCGCCGCGACGGAGGCCGAGCAGTCGGCGCAGTCCGCGCTGGAGGCCGCGGAGGCCGCCGCGACCGAGGCCCAGACCGGGGTGAACCGGGCGCAGTCCGACCTCGACCGGGTCCGCGCGCGCGTCCGGGAGTTCGAGGCGCGGGCCGCGCAGGAGGCCAAGCGCGCCGCCCGGCTGGAGGCCGACGTCCGCGCCGCGCGCGGCGAGGCGGAGCGGCTCACCAAGTCGCTGGACGCCGCGAACGAGTCCCTCGCGCAGGACGTGGCGGCCGCCGACGACCTGGCCCTGCGGCTCGCCGAGGCCGAGGAGGCCGCCGACGTCGCCGACGAGGCCGGGCACGACACCGAGGCGCGCGACGAGCTGAACGCGCGCGTCCAGGAGCTGCGGTCGGCCGAGATGGAGGCGCGGCTGTCGGTCCGGACGGCCGAGGAGCGCGTGCAGGCCATCGCGGGGCGCGCCGACGCGCTGGAGCGCGGCGCCCGCCGGGAGCGCGAGGAGCGGGCCCGCGCCGCCGAGCGCCGCGCCCGCCGCGAGATGCAGGCCCGCGTCGCCAAGGCCGTCCTCGCGGGCGCCCGGGCGGCGCTGGAGCGCATCGAGCTGTCGCTGGCGGCGGCCGTGCGGCGTCGCGAGGCGGCCGAGGAGGCCCGCGCGGCGCGCGAGGCCGAACTGAAGGTCGTCCGGAACCAGGTGCGGGAGCTGTCGGCGACGCTGGAGCGCCTCGTGAACGTCGTGCACGGCAACGAGGTGGCGCGCGCCGAGCAGCGGCTCCGGCTGGAGCAGCTCGAGCAGCGCGCGATGGACGAGTTCGGGCTGGAGGTCGACGCGCTCGTCGGCGAGTACGGGCCGGACGTCCCCGTGCCGCCCGGTCCGGACGCGGGCGACGAGGCGGCGCCCGTCCCGTACGAGCGGGCGGTGCAGGAGAAGCGCGCGAAGACGGCCGAGCGGCAGCTCAACCAGCTCGGCAAGGTCAACCCGCTCGCGCTGGAGGAGTTCGCGGCGCTGGAGGAGCGGCACGCGTTCCTCAACTCCCAGCTCGAGGACCTGAAGAAGACGCAGCGCGAGCTGCTCGGCCTCGTCAAGGAGGTCGACGAGCGGGTGCAGCAGGTGTTCGGCGCCGCCTACGCCGACACCGCCCGCGAGTTCGAGCGGATCTTCGCGCGGCTGTTCCCCGGCGGCGAGGGCAGCCTGTCGCTCACCGAGCCCGAGGACATGCTGGCCACCGGCGTGGAGGTCGCGGCGCGGCCGCCGGGCAAGAAGGTGAAGCGGCTGTCGCTGCTGTCGGGCGGGGAGCGGTCCCTGGTCGCGATCGCGTTCCTGGTCGCGGTGTTCAAGGCCCGGCCGTCCCCGTTCTACGTGCTGGACGAGGTCGAGGCGGCGCTGGACGACACCAACACCCAGCGGCTGATCACCGTTTTCGAGGAGCTGCGCGAGTCGTCCCAGCTGATCATCATCACGCACCAGAAGCGGACGATGGAGGGCGCGGACGCCCTGTACGGCGTGAGCATGCGCGGCGACGGCGTCACGCAGGTGGTTAGCCAGCGCCTCCGCGAGGACGACTAGGGCCGCGGGGCGCACACGTTCCGGCGCGGGTCGCCGTCCGAAAAGGCATTTCCGGAATGTCTGAATTGGCGGGCGGATGTTCGTTGTTCTGCGGGGAAAATCACTCTGTCCCTAGCAATGCGGGCGCGCGATGCGCGCGGGGCGGCGCGGCGGTCCCGCGGCCATCACCGCAGGACCGTGCGCGATGCGGGACGGCCGCGCCGAAAATGCCGAATAAGTCTCACATTAATTGGTACGGACGGTGATCGCGCCGCGACGGTCGCGGGCTTGTGTCCCGCCGATTCGATCCACTACGCATGTGCCCCGTGGTTCTCGGGACCCCTCATTCCGGACACCCCGCCCGGGACGGAGGACCACTGGAGAGGTGTGCCATGGACGCGCGGCGTCTCAAGGAGAACTTCGCCCTCGTGGGCGGCAACGGGATCGACGTGGCGGAGTACTTCTACGCCGACCTGTTCGAGAAGAACCCGCAGCTCAGGTCGCTGTTCAGCGGCGCGATGGCCAAGCAGCACGAGAAGCTGCTGACCGCGCTGTCGCACATCGTGGAGTCCGTGGACGACGAGGCGGAACTCGTCCCGTACCTGCGGGACCTCGGCCGCCGCCACACCGGGTTCGGCGTCGCCGCCGAGTACTACCCGCACGTCGGCGCCAGCCTGATCGCCACCCTCGCCCACTTCAGCGGCCCGGCGTGGAACGCGGACCTGGAGCGGGACTGGACGGCCGCCTACGGCGTCGTCGCCCAGGTCATGCAGGAGGCCGCCGCCGAGCCCGTCGCCTGACGGCGTCCGACCGGCTCCCACCACCGTGGACGCACAACGCCTCAAGGACAGCTTCGCGCAGGTCGCGCGGCACGGAGACTCCGTCGCGCTCTTCTTCTACGCCGACCTGTTCGTCCGCAACCCGCACCTGCGCGACATGTTCCCGATCGGGATGACCGGCCAGCGCGACAAGCTCCTGCGCGCCCTCGGGACGATCGTGGCGCGGGTCGACGACCTGCCGAGCCTCGTCCCGTTCCTGCAGCAGCTCGGCCGCGACCACCGCCGGTTCGGCATCATCGCCGAGCACTACCCGCACGTCGGTGCCAGCCTCCTCACCACGCTGCGGCACTTCTCCGGCCCCGCCTGGAGCGACGACCTCGAGAGCGACTGGAACGCCGCCTACAGCCTCGTCGCCAAGGTCATGCTGGAGGCCGCCGACGAGGACGCCCTCAGCCGTCCCGCGTGGTGGAACGGGCAGGTCGTCGGCGTCGAGCGCCGCCGCTTCGACATCAGCGTCCTGCGGGTGCAGCCCGACCGGCCGCTCCCGTACCTGCCCGGCCAGTCGGTGGCGCTGGAGGTGCCCTCCCGGCTGCGGCACTGGCGCTACTACTCGCCGGCCAACGCGCCGCGCCCCGACAACACCGTCGACTTCCACGTCCGGCTGGTCGACGGCGGCCCGGTCAGCCCCGTGCTGGTGCGCGGGACGCAGGTCGGCGACCGCGTCCGGATGGGCGCCCCGATCGGCACGCTCACGCTGGACGAGTCGTCCTCCCGCGACGTCCTGCTCGTCGCGGGCAGCACCGGACTCGCGCCGCTCAAGGCGATCCTCGAGCAGATCGCCGGCCGGCCGTCGCCGCCCCGGGTGCACCTGTTCTTCGGCGCCCGCGACCGCGACGGCCTCTACGACCTCGAGGACCTGACCAAGAAGGCCGGGGACCTGCCCTGGCTGACCGTCGTGCCCGCCGTGTCGGACGAGGCGGCCGGGCACGGCTTCTCCACGCTGCTCCAGTCGGGGACGCCCCAGGCCGGGCCGACGGGCCTGTTCCGGGAGGGCGGTGACGGCGTCGAGCACGGGACCGTCGCCGACGTCGTCGCCCGCCGCGGCCCCTGGACCGGCCACGACGCCTACGTGTGCGGATCGGCCGAGATGGTGCGCGGCACCGTCGAGCGGCTCGTCCAGCTCGGCGTCGAGCGCGCGCGCATCAGGCTGGAATCCTTCGCAGACGCCGAGAGGTGACCCCGTTGAACTCCCCGAACCTTCCCGTCGTCTCCCAGGGGACGCGGCTGACCCCGGGCGAACTCCAGTCGGTGGTGTTCGCGCGGGCCGCGCTGGGCCGCCGCGGGTACGACGAGGACCAGGTGCGCAACTTCCTGCAGTACGTCGAGCGGGAACTCGTCCAGATCTTCAGCGAGAAGGCGGCGCTGGCCGAGGAGGTCGACCGGCTGCGCGCCCGTGTCGGCTCGGCCGCCGCGGGCGGCGCCGACCCGGGGCAGGGGGCCGGCGGCCCGGGCGTGATGGCGCCCCAGGACGCCCACTTCCAGGCCGTCCGGATCCTGTCCCAGGCGCAGCAGACCGCCGACCTCTACGTCGCCGACGCCGAGCGGTACACGCGCGAGCTGGCCCACGAGGCCCGGCTGCACCGCGAGGCGATCCTGTCCGACGCCAAGGGCCGCGCCGAGCAGATGCTGGAGGAGGCCCACCGCCGCGCCGCCGCGATCGCCGACGCCGCCGTGCGCGAGGCCGAACGGGCCCCCGCGCCCGCCGAACCGGCGCCCGCCGCACCCGCGGCGCCGTCCGGGGGCGGGTCCGGCGGTGACATGGACCCGGACGAGCGGCACCGCCTGGAGCGCGAGATCGCCTACCTGCGCACCTACAGCGACGTCTACCGCAACCACCTGCGCACCTACCTCGAGGCGCTGCTGCGCAACGTCGACGAGTGGGAGGGCTCCGAACGGGCATCTGTCCCGGGAGGAGCCCCGGAGCCGCCACGACTCCGGGGCTGATCACGTGCGTTCGGGACCGGGCGCGCGGCGGGGCGGTCGCGCGTCCGGTACAGCGTGTTCGGCACCGGCGCGCCGGTCTGGAAAACTGGGGGCGTTATGGGAATGGAATACCTGATCCTCATCGCCGTGCTGGTCGTCGTCGGCCTGATCGTCGGCGGTTTCCTGCTGCTGCGGCCGGGCCGCATCAAGCCGCGGCCGCCCGCCGAGGAGCCCACGGAGGAGCGGCGCGGCGGCGCGACCGCCGTCGACGAGGCGGAGGGGACGGCCCCGACGCTCGAACGGGCGCCGCCCACGGAGGCCCCCGCCCCGCCGCCCACGGTCGAGATCGAGAAGCCGCCGCCCGGCGCGGGCCGCCTCGTCCGGCTGCGCGCCCGGCTCGCCCGCTCCCAGAACGCCTTCGGCAAGACCCTCCTCGGGCTGCTGTCGCGCGAGACCCTCGACGACGACGCCTGGGAGGAGATCGAGGACACCCTCATCACCGCCGACATGGGCGCCGCCGTGGCCTCGCAGGTCACCGACGAGCTGCGCACGCGCGTCCAGGTCCTCGGCACCCGCGACGTCGCCGAGGTCCGGGCGCTGCTGAAGGAGGAGCTGGTCAAGCAGATCGGCCCCGACCTGGACCGCTCGCTGAACACCGGCCCGCACGGCGGACGGCCCGCCGTGCTGATGGTCGTCGGCGTCAACGGCACCGGCAAGACCACCACCTGCGGCAAGCTCGCCCGCGTCCTCGTCGGCGACGGCCGCACCGTGCTGCTCGGCGCCGCCGACACCTTCCGCGCCGCCGCCGCTGACCAGCTCGAGACGTGGGGCACGCGCGTCGGCGCCCAGGTCGTCCGCAAGGACGAGGGCGCCGACCCGGCCAGCGTCGCGTTCGACGCCGTCAAGCAGGGCATCGACACCAAGGTCGACGTCGTCATCGTCGACACCGCCGGCCGGCTGCACACCAAGACCGGGCTGATGGACGAGCTCGGCAAGGTCAAGCGCGTCGTGGAGAAGCAGGCCCAGGTCGACGAAGTCCTGCTCGTCCTGGACGCCACGACCGGCCAGAACGGCATGCAGCAGGCCCGCGTGTTCGCCGAGGTCGTCAACGTCACCGGCGTCGTCCTGACGAAACTGGACGGGACGGCGAAGGGCGGCATCGTCGTCCAGGTGCAGCGCGAACTCGGCGTCCCGGTGAAGCTCGTCGGGCTCGGCGAGGGCCCGGACGACCTGGCGCCGTTCGAACCGGAGGCGTTCGTCGACGCGATCCTCGGCGACTGACCCCCGGGTCCCGTACCCCTCGGAGCCCCGCCCGCCCCGGCGCGCGGGGCTCCTTCCTTCCCGGGACACGCGGGATTTCGGGCCTTTTCGGCCCTCACAGCCGCCGGAACGCGCCTGTGAGGCGTCGGAAACAGACCGGCAACATGGCCGGTGCCCATTTCACACCGCGGAAACGCGAGAGCCCCCGGAGCGAAACGGCCGAGGCCCAATCTCTGAACAGTTCGTTTTCCCCGGCGAGGAGGGGCACTGGCAGAGATGACAGTCGACAGCGGAAGCACCGCATGGATGTTGACGAGCACCGCGCTCGTCCTCCTGATGACACCGGGCCTGGCCTTCTTCTACGGGGGCATGAGCCGGGCCAAGAGCGTGCTCAACATGATGATGATGAGCTTCGTCTCGATCGCCGTCGCGGGCATGGTCTGGGTCGTGTACGGATACTCGCTCGCGTTCACGTCGGGCGGATCCCTCAGCTCGTTCATCGGCGGATTCGGCGACTGGGGCCTGGTCGGCCTCGAGAACGTCGCGACCGCCGACGACGGCAGCGGCATCCCGCAGCTGGTGTTCGTCGCGTTCCAGGCGACGTTCGCCATCATCACGGTCGCGCTCATCAGCGGCGCCGTCGCGGACCGTGCCAAGTTCGGGGCCTGGGTCCTGTTCATCCCGGTCTGGGTGACGCTCGTGTACCTGCCGATCGCGCACTGGGTGTGGTGGTCGGACGGCGAGGAGGGCGGCCAGGCCGGCTGGATCTTCGAGCTCGGCGCCCTCGACTTCGCGGGCGGCACCGTCGTGCACATCAACGCCGGCGTCGCGGCCCTCGCGCTCGCGCTCGTCCTCGGCAAGCGCAAGGGCTGGCCGAAGGACCCGATGCGCCCGCACAACCTCCCGTTCGTCCTCCTCGGCGCCGGGCTGCTGTGGTTCGGCTGGTTCGGGTTCAACGCCGGGTCCGCGCTGTCGGCCGGCTCGACCGCCGCGGTCGCGTTCATCAACACGATCGTCGCCACCTGCGCCGCCGCGTTCGCCTGGATCATCGTCGAGAAGCTGCGGGACGGCTCGTCCACCACGCTCGGCCTCGCGTCCGGCATCGTCGCGGGGCTCGTCGCGATCACCCCGGCGTGCGCGTTCGTCACCCCGCTCGGCGCCATCGCCATCGGGCTCATCGCCGGGGCGATCTGCGCCTTCGCGGTCAGCCTCAAGTACAAGCTGGGCTACGACGACTCCCTCGACGTCGTCGGCGTCCACCTGGTCGGCGGCATCGTCGGCGCCCTGCTGATCGGCATCGTGGCCACCACGGCCGTCAACGACGCCGGCGCGGACGGGCTGCTGGCCGGCGGCGGCCTCGGCCTCCTCGGCAAGCAGGCCCTCGCGGTCGTCGCGACGCTGGCCTACTCGTTCGTCGTCACCTTCGTGATCGCCAAGGTCATCGACCTGGTGATGGGCTTCCGGATCAGCGAGGACGACGAGCTCGCGGGCATCGACCGCACCGCGCACGCCGAGACCGCCTACGACTTCGGCGCCGTCCGCGCCGGATCGGGCGCCACGGCCGCGGCCGTCCCGCCCGTGCACCAGGATGCGGCGCAGGAGTCGCAGGACGAGACCAGGGAAGAGGTGCGGGGATGAAGCTCGTCACCGCGGTGATCAAGCCGTTCAAGCTGGACGAGGTCAAGGCGGCCCTCGAGACGTTCGGGGTGCGCGGCATGACCGTCAGCGAGGCCAGCGGCTACGGCCGGCAGAAGGGCCACACCGAGGTCTACCGGGGCGCCGAGTACAAGGTCGACCTGGTGCCCAAGCTCCGCATCGAGGTGCTGGTGGACAGCGAGGACGCCGACGACATCATCGACGTGCTCGTGAAGGCCGCCCGCACCGACAAGATCGGCGACGGCAAGGTCTGGGCGGTCCCGGTCGACACGGTCGTCCGGGTCCGGACCGGCGAGACCGGCCCGGACGCGCCCTTCGGCGAGCACGTAGACCAGGGCCCCGGGGATCAGCCGCCCGGTGTAGCCCCCTTCGGCGGCGTGGCGCGCGTCGTAGAACAG